>NZ_JABFCR010000048.1:0-25287 GCF_013087555.1 Mucilaginibacter humi | reverse complement strand
TCCTATATTTAGCCCCACTAACTGATCTTAAATATTACGCTACATGTTAAAATCAATTTCAATATCGGCATTGCTATACCATTGCGCAGGCTAATGCGCAAACACTCACCATCCCCGACCCGATAGCCAAAACCTACAGCAACGGCACCCGCGACAAAAGCGGCAAGCCCGGCAAAAAGTACTGGCAAAAACCACGGCCCGCTATAACATATGATAACCGTATCGCCGCCCGACCGTACCATAAAAGGCACAGATTTTTGCCGGTTCGCCTTTCATAATGTTTTGATTAAAGTTATCGATACTACAAATTTACAGGCTGATTATCAAAGCGATGATGTGTGAAAGAGACATTTGCAGGGGTTAGGTGCGACAAAAAAGCCCCTTCCTACACCGGAAGGGGTTTAAGATAGAATGAGTTATCTCAGCTTACTGCGCGGCCCATTTGTTATCGGTTTGGTTGGCATCTACAAATATGCCGCCATCAACCTGCACCGCGGTTATGGTTTTGTTGTTCTTAAGGTTGATGATTACTTGTTTTTGGTCCTTTTGCCATACTGCCGGGGTTTGATGCACGGTTTCGGTTGTACCATCGCTATAGGTTAATACCAGGTCAAACGGCGAGGCAAAACCACCTACGTTTTGTATAGCTACTTTGTAGCCCGAACCCGCTTTATCAACGCTTAACAGTTTCAGGTCGACATAGCTGGGCGTGTAGAACCAGTTATAGAAGAACCAGGTCAGGTCCTTACCGGCACCGGTGCTCATCGCGTTAAAGTAATCCCACGGGATAGGGTGTTTGCCGTGCCAGTTGTTCATGTAGTTGTGCAGCGCCTTTTTAAACAGGTCGTCGCCCAGCATATCCTTAAGCGCCAGGTAGCTTAATGACGGTTTGCCATAGAAGTTATCACCTGCGCCGTACTTAGTATCAGGCGACGGGGTTATGATCGGCATCTCGTTAGTATGCGGGCGTCTTGCCCAGCTATTAACACGGAACTGCTTGTAAAACTTATCGGCAGCGGCTTTACCTTTCTCTTCAATGCCTATCAGGTACTCGAGGGTAGTTGCCCAGCCTTCGTCCATAAAGGCGTAGTAGCTTTCGTTAATACCCATGTAGAACGGGAAGTAGGTGTGCGCCTGCTCGTGGTCCTGCACCAACTGGGCAAAGCCTAAATCCGGTACGTGGCTGTCATTAACCATCATAGGGTACTCCATATCGGCAGTGCCCCGGAAAGCGGTGCTCTTCTCAAACGGGTACTGAACGCCGGGCCAGTTCTTAGAAAACCATGCCAACGCATAGCGGCTGTTTTGTACCGAGTGGTGGAAGTCGTTCGATGCATCAGGGTATGCGGCTTGTACACTTACACGACGTTTCGTCACATCGTCGGTAATGGTGCTTGCAGCATCCCAGTTATAGTGGTCGCTGGTGCCGAAGGTCATATCGGTGATGTTGGTCGCGGTCCAGATCCGGTGTTTCTGGTCGTTTTGGGCGGTAACCGTTTTAGCGGTTAGGTCAACCGGAGTAGCGATGTGTATAGTGCTATCACTGGTGAACGATTGCTCCAGTAGCTTAGCGTATTTTGGTTGCAATACCGCATTAGGGTTGCGCAACGTGCCGGTGCTCCAAACAATAAAGTTCTTAGGTACGGTAACACTTAAGGTGTAATCGTTAAAGTCGTTATAAAACTCAAGCCCGCCGGTGTGTGGTTGGGTATCCCAGCCTTTGTAATCATCATATACCGATACACGCGGGTAGAAGTAAGCCGTAGTAGGTGGTCGAGTCGATATAACCTCGCGGTCGCCTTTTGTACCGTCTGATAGCTGGTAGTGCCGGGCAATGTCCAGCTTAACCGAATCTTTTGATGCCAGCGGTTTTGGCAGGTCTATCATTTGGTTGGTGGTTGATGCCGTGTTGTTATCCCGGCTACTTTGGCGCCATTGGCGGTGATGTTATCTATCTGGATGCCTGCCTCAGGTTTAGCGTTGTTGCGGCCACGGTGCACGTTCATGATCAGTTTCATGTTCAGGCTCTTCAGCACGTCGGGGCTGTTGTTAACGTAGCTTATCTGCTCTGTGCCTTTTATGGTACGGTCGGGCGGCGATACGGTTATCGCTATGTTATAGCGGCCGTGGTTTTGCCAGTACTTTTTGCCGGGCTTGCCGCTTTTGTCGCGGGTGCCGTTGCTGTAGGTTTTGGCTATCGGGTCGGGGATGGTGAGTGTTTGCGCATTAGCCTGCGCAATGAAAAGGCATAGCAATGCCGATATTGAAATTGATTTTAACATGTAGCGTAATATTTAAGATCAGTTAGTGGGGCTAAATATAGGAAAGAATTAGCTTGTATTAATATGCGGAACTTGCATTTTAAGCCCAATCCACAGCGCGTTTGTTTCACGCGTGTATGAAACAGATGAAACAAGATTTTGACCTAACCACTTGACTATAAATCTCTTACAAAAAACCCGGGAAACAAAATGAAACAAGATTCCTGCTTTAACTAATTGATAGTGAAAGTTTTGTTAAAAACTAAAATTTTTTAAACATCTAATTTGATGAAACAAGCTAACATCCAACTTTACAACCTTTAAACCTCCCGGCAAAACAATCAATAAAATAAACCCAACAATTTCCTGTAAATCCACTTGCAAATAAAACAAATAAGCGTATCTTTGCAGTCCCGAAAAAGCGGGGTATAATAAACATTTATTTAATTTAATTCAAAGCAAGTGAATACGTTAAGTTACAAAACTGTCTCAGCCAACAAAAAAACAGTTAACAAACAGTGGGTTGTTGTTGACGCCGAAGGCGAGATTTTGGGGCGCTTGTCTACTAAGATCGCAATGATCATTCGTGGAAAAAACAAGCCAGATTTTACCCCAAACGTAGACTGTGGTGATAATGTAATAGTTATCAACGCAGACAAGGTAAAGTTGACCGGTAATAAATTCAGCGACAAAACTTATGTTTCGTACACTGGATATCCGTGTGGTCAGCGTTTCATTTCTCCTAAGGAGTTAATGGCAAAACATCCAACACGCGTAATTGAAAAAGCGGTGCGTGGTATGTTACCTAAAAGTCGTTTGGGCAAAGCATTGTTTGGCAATTTGCATGTATATGCAGGTGCTACACATCCTCATGAAGCTCAAAACCCGAAAGCCATTTAATTTAAAAACTAAGGAAAAAGAAATGCCAACAACAAACACTTCAGGCAGAAGAAAAACAGCCGTTGCACGTATCTACCTTACAGATGGTAGCGGTGCAATTACCGTAAACGGTAAAGATTACAAAGAATACTTCCCTACATTGCCATTGCAATACATCGTTACTCAGAGCACTGAGGTTTCTGGTTCGGCCGGATTATATGATGTTAAAGTAAATGTTGCAGGTGGTGGTGTAAAAGGACAGGCAGAAGCCGTTCGTTTAGCTATTGCGAAAGCTATTGTTGAACTCGATGCTGATAAGAAACCTTCATTGCGCGCTAAAGGCTTAATGACACGCGATATGCGTATGGTTGAGCGTAAAAACCCAGTCGCAAGAAAGCTCGTAAGAGATTCCAATTCAGTAAACGTTAATATTTTAAGGAGGACAACACAATGGCAAGAACAACATACGACGAGTTACTGGACGCAGGTGTACACTTTGGTCACCTTACCCGCAAATGGGATCCGAAAATGTCACAGTACATTTTTATGGAGCGTAATGGTATCCACATTATCGATCTAAATAAAACCTTATCAAAGGTTGAAGAAGCTGCTGCAGCTATAAAACAAATTGTAAAATCAGGACGTAAAGTATTATTCGTAGCTACAAAGAAACAAGCGAAAGATATTGTTGCTGAATATGCAAAAGGTGTAAACATGCCGTACATAACCGAGCGTTGGTTAGGTGGTATGTTAACCAACTTTGCTACTGTACGCAAGTCGATCAAAAAGATGTCAAACATCGATAAATTGACTAAAGACGGTACTTACACCAACCTTTCTAAAAAAGAAAGATTGATGATACAGCGCGAGCGTATCAAATTAGAAACCTTATTAGGTGGTATTGCTGATTTAAATCGCTTACCGGCTGCATTGTTTTTAATTGATGTTAAAAAAGAGCACATCGCGGTATCAGAAGCATTAAAGTTAAATATCCCAACCTTTGCAATGGTTGATACTAACTCTGATCCTTCAAACATCGATTTCCCTATCCCGGCTAATGACGACGCTACCAAATCAATTTCATTGATCACCGGTATCATCATCAAAGCTATCGAAGAAGGGTTAGACGAGCGTAAACGCGAGAAAGAAAGACGACGAAGCTGAAAAAGAAGCAGCACAGGCGAAAGCTAAAGCTGATGCTCCTGAAGTTGCTGACCGTGCACCTGCTGCCGAAGGCAAAAGAAGCCGCAAAGCTCCGGTTGAAGCTACTGCAGCTGTAGAAGACGAAGCTCCTGCTGCTGATACTACAGAAGAATAATAATATTTAGTCGTAAGTCTTAAGTCGATAGTCATTAGTGACTTTGGACTTAAGGCTTGCGACTTTTAACTTAAATAAAAACTAATATGTCTACAGTACAAATATCTGCATCCGATGTAAACAAACTGCGCCAGCAAACAGGTGCAGGTATGATGGATTGCAAAAAGCTTTAACTGAAACTAACGGTGATTTTGAAGCAGCTATTGATTTTTTAAGAAAAAAAGGTGCTAAAGTAGCAGCAAGCCGCCAGACCGCGAGTCGAACGAAGGTGTTGTTATTGCGCGTACATCAGCTGATTTTAAACGCGGTGTTATCATCGAGTTAAACTGCGAAACTGATTTCGTGGCTAAAAATGCTGATTTCGTAGCTTTTGCTAACGCGATTGCTAACGAAGCGGTTGAGCAGAACCCGAAATCATTAGAAGAACTGAACCAATTGTCTATTGACATTGAAAACTCTCGTTTAACTATTGCTGAAGCTTGCATTGACAAGACTGGTAAAATCGGCGAGAAGATCGGCGTATCTAAATACGAAGTTGTTGAAGGCGAAAAAGTAATTGCTTATATCCACGGTAACTTCCGTTTAGGTGTATTGGTTGGCTTAAATAAAGCTGCTGCCGGTGCTGACGAAGCAGGTAAAGACGTTGCAATGCAAATTGCAGCTATGAACCCTGTTGCTATTGATAAAGACGGTGTTGACGCAACAACTATTGAGCGCGAGCTTGAAATTGCTAAAGACCAAATACGTGCAGAAGGTAAACCAGAAGAAATGGTTGAAAAAATTGCTGCCGGTAAACTGAACAAGTTTTACAAAGACTCAACCCTGTTAAACCAGGAGTTTGTTAAGGATTCATCAAAAAACGTATCTCAGTTTTTAGATACTGTTGAGAAAGGCCTTACAGTAACTGCCTTTAAACGGGTAGCTTTAGGAGCTTAATTATATTGAAATCCCCCGATAATTATCGGGGGATTTTTTTGCCAAAAAATTCCTTCTTTTGTCATTCTGAGCGTAGCGAAGAATCTTATACATTGGTAGGTGTCGACATGCATAGCGCAGAAGATCCTTCGCTACGCTCAGGATGACAAACGTGTTTGTAAAATGATAACCGCTTTAACTAATCTTCGGCTGATATCTGATGGTAGCATTACCACAGGGAACGCCGTTCTAATTGAAGCCGATAAGATCATAGGTGTAGTAGCCGACACCGAGATCCCGCAAGGTGCAACCCGCATTGATCTGAATAATAATTTTCTTGCTCCGGGCCTGATTGACCTGCAAATTTACGGTGCAGGCAAGCCCCTTTTTTGGCGGCGATCCTTCGCCCGAGGCATTGGCGCAAATGGAGCATACTTTATTGGCCGAGGGCTGCACCGGCTTTTTTGCCACCATCGCCACAAATACAGATGATATTATTGAACGCGGCATTGATGCTATAGTAAATTATTGGGATAACCACGTAGGTAACCTACTGGGCCTTCACCGAAGGGCCGTATTTAAACCCAAAACGTTGCGGGGCGCATCCACCGGCATTGATAAAAAAGCTACGCTTGCGCAAGTTAAAAGCTGGATTGAGCGCGGAAAAGGCTTGGTAAAATGATAACGCTTGCGCCGGAATTACAGGATCAGGAAATTTTAGCTTACCTGCACCAGCAGGGTGTTGTATTATCATCGGGCCATAGTAATGCTACTTATGCCGAAGGGAAAGCGTTTTTAAATAAACCGGTACAAGCGGTAACGCATTTATATAATGCTATGCCGCCTATGCATCACCGCGAGCCCGGTTATATTCCGGCAATATTTGAAGAGCGGCCGTACACAAGCATAGTTGTTGCCGATGGCGTACATGTTGATTTTACGATGATCCGTTTAGCCAAACGCGAACTGGGCGATAAGCTTTTTTAATAACCGATGCCGTGTCAGAAAGTAATAAAGGCACCTATCAACATCAATTTAAAACCGACAGGTATGTAATGCCTGATGGTACGTTATCGGGTTCGTGTTTAACGATGCTGAAAGCCGTACAAAATTGTGTTGAGCGCGTTGGCATTGATCTTGCCGAAGCGGTGGATATGGCTTCCTTATATCCCGCACAATTAATAAAATCAGCAACAACAGGTAAAATTTCGCAAGGCTTTGACGCCAACCTGGTTGTTTTTAATGATGCCTTTAAGCTTGTTAACGTAATATTTAAAGGCGCAACAAAAACAACATAATATTTTAACAATAGCTTTAATTATATATTTTTGATAAATCCCACACCATACATGAAGTACAAAAGAATATTACTGAAACTAAGCGGCGAATCATTAATGGGCGATAAGCAATACGGTATTGATAACAACCGGGTATTGCAATATGCACATGATATTAAAGCAGTTAAAGACAAGGGCCTTGAAATAGCCATTGTTGTTGGTGGTGGTAATATTTTCAGGGGATTAAGTGCAGAAAAATCAGGCATGGAACGTGCCCGGGCAGATTATATGGGGATGCTTGCAACTGTAATAAACTGTATGGCGCTGCAAAACGCGTTGGAGAGTATTGGCGTTGAAACGCGCCTGCAATCGGCCATAAAGATGGAGCAGATCTGCGAGCCTTATATCCGCCGTCGTGCCATGCACCATTTAGAAGTTGGACATATTGTAATATTTGGCGCCGGTACGGGTAACCCATATTTTACTACGGATACCGCTGCATCCCTTCGCGCTATCGAAATTAAAGCTGATGTGGTACTAAAAGGTACCCGTGTTGATGGCATCTATACTGCCGACCCGGAGAAAGACCCCTCAGCTACCCGTTATGATGAAATAACTTTCCGGGAGGTGTATGACAAAGGTTTGAATGTAATGGACATGACCGCCATAACCCTTTGCCAGAAAACAACTTACCCATTATTGTATTTGATATGAACAAGCCGGGCAATTTCATGAAGATTGCCGAAGGCGAGCCCATTGGTACGTTGGTAAAGTAAATACCACAGTCAAGCTTCTAAATTATTTTTTCGAATTTATCCTTATTTTCCAATTTATTGGACTACGATTGGTATGAAAAACTCCGAATACTTTTACTGAGTTGTCATCAACTAAGTAATGAATGCCATACGGAAATCGGGCTATAAAATGAATTCTTAAACTTTTATACCGTTTTTGAAATAAGGAAGGGTCACGCTGTATTTGATTTAAGCCAACTTCTAAACAAAGTTCAAAGTCTTTACCCAAGCCGGCCCGGCGTCTTTCATACCATGAAAATGCTTCTAAAATATCAAGCCTGGTTTCGTTGGATATGAGCAGTTGATACATTCTATTTAGCAGCATTAAGCTCGCTTTTTATACTCTCCCAACTAACAAAAGAAGTTTCGCCTTTAGTATAACGATTTAGCCGTCTGTCTAATTCTTGCTGGTGCGAATCTGGGGTCGGAATTGTACCGGGGTCGATACTATCCCAAATTTTCTCAATCATCAAAATGCGTTCCGCAACACTTAGCTCTAATATCTCTTGCATTTGTACCATATGTTAAAATTAGAATATTTTTTTATCTATAACAACTACAGGCATAAATCGTTATTATGAGCAAGATTTATTTGAACCATAAATCATAGATTTTACTATTTTTGTCAAAAATCATAACACGATGAGCGAACTCATTAAAAAACAAGTAACCGACGCTAAGGCTGCAATGGACCGTGCAATTGACCATGCAGATGGCGAATTAAATAAGATCCGTGCAGGTAAGGCAAGCCCTTCAATGCTGGACGATGTATATGTTGATTACTATGGTACCGCCACCCCGTTAAGCCAGGTTGGTAGTGTTAACACGCCAGATGCCCGTACTATTGTTGTACAGCCATGGGAAAAATCATTACTTGGTGCTATCGAAAAAGCTATCATGGAGGCTAACCTTGGTGTTAATCCGCAAAATGATGGTGTTATTATCCGTATCAACGTGCCACCATTGACAGAGGAGCGCCGTCGCGACCGGTTAAAAAGCTAAAGGCGAGGCCGAGAACGGTAAAATAGCAATCCGTAACGTGCGTAAGGATGCTAACGAGAAGATCCGCAAACTAAAAGCCGAAGGTGTTTCAGAAGATGAAATGAAGACCGGCGAAGCTGAAGTTCAAAAGTTGACCGATGCTTACATTGCCAAGGTAGATCAGCTATCAGAAGCTAAAGAAAAAGATATCATGACGGTTTAATTTAACCTGATTGTCAAATTAAAGGGAATGAGCTACTTAGCCGTTCCCTTTTTTATTTTCGCAACATTATATGAAAATACTCTTATCATACTTAAAAGATCACCGCTGGACGGTAGTACTTGCTTTAATACTGGCGGGTATAAATATTGGTTTTTCATTGGTAGACCCATTGATCACCGGGAAAATCCTCGGATAACTATATCCTACCTCAAGATAGTAAAATTTTTACTTACGAGTACCGCATACACGGAGCGTTGGTCCTTGTTGGGTTAGCTGTCGGTGCGGCAATGGTATCTCGTATCGCTAAAAATTTTCAGGATTATTTCACCAATATCATCGTACTTAAAACAGGTGCGCAAATGTACAGCGATGGACTGAAGCACTCCCTTGAATTGCCTTACCAGGTTTTCGAAGATCAGCGGAGCGGCGAAACCCTCGGGCGTTTTGCAAAAGGTGCGCCAGGATTGCGAGAAATTTATAACCTCATTCATCAGCGTATTATTTGTGAGTTTGGTGGGGATGATATTTGTAATTGTTTATTCACTAAAAGTAAACTATCAGGTTACCTTGGTTTACTTTAGTGCTATACCGATAATTGCAATAGTAAGCTCGCTGTTAAGCAGACGCATCAAAACCATCCAAAAAGCATTGTGGGTGAAACTACTGCATTGGCAGGGTCGACTACCGAGTCATTAAGAAACATTGAGCTGGTAAAAAGTCTTGGCTTGGCTAACCAGAAATAGAGCGCCTAAATAAAACTACTTATAAGATCCTTGACCTTGAGTTAAAAAAGTAAAGTTTGTGCGAAGCATGAGCTTTATACAAGGTACTGTTGTGAACCCGGTACGCAGCGCCATGATAGTGGTGTTGTTAATGCTGATATTTAAACATACGCTAACACCCGGTAATTACTTCCAATTTTTATTTTACTCTTTCTTTCTTTTTAATCCTTTACAGGAGCTTGGCAATGTAATTCAATCGTGGCGCGAAGCGCAGGTGTCTTTAGGGAATTTTAAACGAATAATAGAAACCCCAATTGATATTAAGCCTGAAAGACCGGTACTGGTTGAAAAGATAACTAAACTAAATTTTAACAACGTAACCTTCAAACATTTAACCGCTACGCGCAATGCGCTTAACCAGATCAGCTTTGAAACCAATACCGGCGAAACTATTGCTTTTGTTGGTCCGTCGGGTTCAGGTAAAACAACGTTGGTTAAGTTGCTGGTAGGTTTATATCAGCCGTTAGAAGGCGATATTACTTACAACGGTATAGCAAGTAAAGAAATAGACCTTGATCAACTACGCGAGCGCATAGGCTTTGTAACGCAGGATACGCAGTTATTCTCGGGTACTATACGCGAAAATTTATTGTTTGTGCGCCCTGATGCTACTGATGAAGAGTGTTTGGATGTATTGCAACGTGCGGCCTGCCAAACTTTAATGGCACGTGCCGCTAACGGTTTGGATACGGTAATAGGCGAGGGCGGTGTAAAGGTATCAGGCGGTGAAAAGCAGCGGCTATCTATAGCCCGTGCCTTGCTGCGCAGGCCGGACCTATTAGTGTTTGACGAGGCTACCTCATCATTAGACTCGTTAACCGAAGAAGAGATCACCGAAACCATTAAAGATGTATCACAATTTAATAATGCTATTACTATCCTGATCGCGCACCGCTTATCAACAATTATGCATTCAGATTGCATATACGTGTTAGAAAAAGGTCGTATTATCGAATCGGGTAAGCATAGCGACCTGTTAGATCAAAAAGGTTTGTATTACGCCATGTGGCGCCAGCAGATAGGTGAGAAGTTTTCGGCTGAGGTAGAATAAGTAGTTGAGTAGTCGCTTACTTATTATCTTTCATATATTTCTTTTTAAGGTGATTTAGATAGAGCATCATACCGATGCCGCAGGCGATACCTGATATCAAGCCTTGTATTATCGATCGTTTTAAAGGCTCATTAAACACCACGGTTTCTATCATTACAAAAACCGTGGTGGTTATAGCCACTGCCAAAACAAATATCAGCGCGCGGGTTTTTGCCCTCATATCACTAATCCTTTACACTTTTGACGACAATACTGTAGGTTTTTTTCTTTTTGCTATATAGATAAATTAAAACAAGCCCGCTACCTATGCCTCCGGATATGGCACCTCCCAAAAATACTTTGAATCTAATGTTTCTTTAAACAGAAATGTACCGGCAAGAATATTAAAAGTTATACAACATAGTATAATCAGCAAAGCTTTACCAATAATTTTTAGTTTTATCATATAGCTATTTCTTCTTTCACTTCAGGTGTCGATATCTCGTGTAATGATAAAGGTATCAATTTTTTAGTTTTGAAATAAGTGATGCTTACTATTATCAAAGTCATACTACCGCCAAATAATACAGATGGTACGGTACCCATTAGTTTAGCTGCAGTGCCTGATTCAAAAGCCCCTATCTCGTTAGATGACCCGATAAACATCTGGTTAACCGCTGATACCCGGCCGCGCATGCTATCAGGAGTTAATATCTGCATGATAGTGCCGCGGATTAGTACGCTGATGCTGTCAAAGCCACCCTCGGTAAATAGGAATAACAACGACAAGTAGAAATTGCGGGATAGTGCAAAACAGATTATTGATAGACCAAAACCTGTTACAGCTATCAGCAAATTTCGCCGTGGCTTACCCATGGGGGATATCCTTGCCATGGATAGCATTACCAATACCGCGCCTAATGATGAGGTAGCGCGCATGATGCCCAGCCCTTGTGGTCCTACATGTAAGATCTCATTAGCAAACACCGGTAATAACGCTACCGCGCCGCCGAAGAATACCGAGAATAAATCAAGGCTTAAAGCTCCTATCAGCATTTTATTCCCAAACACAAAATTGATACCTTCTGAAAGGCTTTCCCAAATGCTTTCCTTTGGTACATAAACAGGCGGATAGCGTTTCAGAAAGAAAACGCAGACTAACGCTATCAATAGAAAAACTATGATGATGCCAAAGGTTATGGTTATGCCTAAAAATCCGTACACCAAACCACCAACTAAGGGGCCTAAAATAGAAGCGATTTGCCAGCTGGAGCTGTTCCAACTACTGGAGTTTGGATAGATTTCTTTAGGTACGCTATGCGCTAATACACTAAATGCTGCCGGGTTATAAAAAGCACGCGCTACCCCATTAAAAATACCATGGTATATAATATGGGGACTATCCAGCCGGCATGTATGATGCCCTCCATACTTTTTAAGGTGACGGTAAACATTACCAGTGATGAGATCAACACGCCAAAGAACACTAACAGCAGCATTTTCTTCTTTTCTGATTTATCGGCGATGTAACCGCCGTACAACGCAATACCAATGGATGGAATTGCTTCGCTTAGCCCAATTAAGCCTAAAGCAAATGCGCTTTTGGTTAACTGGTAAACGTAGAAGCCTAAAATTACGGCCTGCATCTGGTAAGCAAAGGTGAAGAAGAATTTCATGCCCGGTAAGAGCGGAAATCTTTGTAGCGTAACGCTATAAAAGGGTCTTTGTCAGGTATGGGTTGACTATCGGATTCTGCCATTACACAAAACTACAAATCAGAAAATTAAGATAGAGATTATTTATGAAATAGAATTGTCAAGAATAACAAAAGAGCGCTGTCATGCTGAGCCTGTCGAAGCATTGTGCGGTAGGCCTTTGCGTTCATGCTTCGACGGGCTCAGCATGACAGCCACCGTTTTCGTTTAGCCTACGAAATCTTATCCCAACTCAAACCTGCATTCTTAGCCTGGAATGCCCGGTTCAATACCTGGTTTTCAGGCGCGGCCAACTGCGGATCAATAGCAAAAATATCTTCCACACATTTACGGGCCTGCATTAATAGTTCCCGGGTCGGCAGTAAGGTCGGCCACTTTTAGGTCAAGCAGACCGCTTTGTTGGGTGCCTTCAATATTCCCCGGGCCGCGCAGTTGCAGGTCGGTTTCGGCAATCTCGAAGCCATTGTTGGTTCTAACCATTGTATTTAAGCGTATGCGGCCTTCAGGGCTAAGCTTCTCCTTACTCATGAGTATACAATAAGATTGTTCGGCCCCGCGGCCCACACGGCCCCTAAGCTGGTGTAGCTGCGATAGGCCGAAACGTTCTGCATTCTCAATGATCATAACCGATGCGTTAGGCACATTCACCCCAACTTCAATAACCGTAGTGGCCACCATTATCTGGGTTTCGCCCCTTACAAAGCGCTGCATCTCAAATTCTTTTTCGTCCGGTTTAATTTTACCGTACACAACACTTACGCGGTATTGTGGTAGCGGGAACTCGCGCGATATGGTTTCAAACCCATCCATCAGGTTTTTAAGGTCGAGTTTTTCGCTTTCCTGTATCAACGGATAAACAATATATACCTGTCGCCCTTTGGCTATTTCTTCCTTCATTAAACCAAACATGCGCAGCCGGCTGCTTTCATACAAATGAACGGTTTTAATGGGCTTACGGCCGGCCGGCAATTCATCTATTACAGAAACATCCGGGTCGCCATATAAAGTCATGGCCAGGGGTGCGCGGTATAGGTGTAGCCGTCATCACCAAAATATGCGGTGGGATGGTATTTTTGCGCCAAAGCTTAGCGCGTTGCTCCACACCAAAACGGTGCTGCTCATCAATAACCACCATGCCCGGGTTTTGATATTGCACTTTATCTTCAATAAGCGCATGGGTTCCTATTAATATTTTAAGCTGACCGTTCTCCAATTTTTCGTGCAATACTTTCCGGTCCTTTGGTTTGGTTGAGCCGGTTAATAATGCGACCTCCACAAAATCATCGCCCACTAAACTTTTTATGGTTTGATAATGCTGACTGGCTAATATCTCAGTAGGTGCCATTATACAAGTTTGAAAGCCATTATCGATAGCTATCAGCATACTCATTAAAGCTACTACGGTTTTGCCGCTGCCTACATCGCCCTGTAAAAGGCGGTTCATTTGTACGCCGCGCTGCGTATCCTGTCTTATTTCTCGTAATACTTTTTTTTGGGCATTGGTTAAGTCAAACGGCAGTTTATTATTATAAAACTCATTAAAATATGAGCCTACTTTATCAAATATATTACCCTTGAATTTTTGTACGCGCAGCAGCTTGTTCTTTAATAATTTAAGCTGAAGAAAGAATAGTTCTTCAAATTTAAGCCGATGTTTAGCCTCGGCTAATTTATTAGCATCCTCGGGGAAATGAATGTTGCGGTAAGCGTCGGCACGGCTCATAAGCCTGAATTTTTGCAGGATGTAAAGCGGCAGGTTTTCCTGTACGTCTTTAGCATGCTGCTCTAACAAGCCGGCCACCAGCTTTTGGATTCCTTTGCTGTCTAACGTAAACTGTTTTAGCTTTTCTGTCGAGCTATATACGGGCTGTAAGGTCATGTTACCTTTGCGCTGTATAGCTTCGGGCGAGTACAGATCAAACTCCGGGTGCGACATCTGGGCTTTACCGTTAAATGATCCGGGCTTGCCAAAAAGGATATAGGCCTTGCCGACGATCAGATTCTTCTCGGCCCATTTTATCCCCCGGAACCATACCAGTTCCATTGCCCCGGTGTCGTCCTGCACCCGGCTACCAGGCGTTTAGTATGTTTCTCGCCAAGCAGTTCTTTATGGGTTAACCTGGCAATAACCTGCACGTAAGGCAGGTCCTGCTGGATATCCTTTATTTTATAAAACCGGGTACGGTCAATATGCCTGAACGGGAAATGCTGCAGCAGATCCTCAAAAGTTTTTATAGCCAACTCTTTTTCAGCACATCTGCACGTGCTGTGCCAACGCCTTTTAAATATTCAATCGGGGTTTGAAATAGCTGGCCGTTCAAGGGTTCTTATCAGGATTTTACTGCTATTACAGAAATTTCTACGCTTACTCCTTTAGGCAGGGCCGATACTTGTACGGTTTCGCGCGCAGGGAAATTGTCTTCAAAATATGATCCGTAAACCTCATTTACTTCGGCGAAGTCGGCCATATTGGTTAAAAATATGGTGCTTTTAACAATATGGGTAAAATCGGCTTTGGCCTGGTTTAAAATGGCGCCAATGTTTTCCATTACCAAATGGGTAGCGGCTGTAATATTATCAGTAACTAATTCGCCGGTAAAAGGGTGTAAAGGGATCTGTCCGGATACAAAAATGGTATTACCGGCCTGGATAGCCTGGTTATATGGTCCAATAGGTGCCGGGGCGTCGGCTGTATTAATTACTTTTTTCATTTTTTAGGTTGATTTATGTTAGCGCGAAATGCGATTGTATTTACTTATTTCCTGGTCATGAACCAGTATATAATTTTCCCTATAATACCAAGCAGGAATACGCTTATAGCAATAGCATTAATAATATGCATTACTTTTAAATTAAAGCTGGTTGGCCTGTTGGGATCTTTTTTGCGGAAAAAGTACATAGTGCAATTTACTTAAAATTTCTGTTCAGAAATTATAGCACAAATATAGTTAAACAAAAAAGGCTCCCCAAAATTGGAGAGCCTTATATTATTTAACTGATTTCAAAAATTATTTTTTGAATTGAACACGACGGTTTAATACACGTCCTTCTTCAGTTGAGTTATCAGCGATTGGCATAGTTTCGCCATATGCTTTTACTTTGATCTTTTTAGCATCAACACCAGAGTTAACTAAGTAAGTTTTTACTGAGTTAGCACGGTCTTTAGATAAAGCTAAGTTGTGAGCAGCAGTACCTTCAGATGAAGCAAAACCGTCTAATTCAACTTTAGCACCTGATGCACGTAAGTCAGCAGAAGTAGCATCTAACACTGGGTAAGATGAAGTTCTTAATACTGAGCTATCAAATTCAAATTGAATGTTAGAATAAGCGTCAGCACTAGCAGTTGGAGTAGCTTCAGCTGCTTTAGGGAATACGATAGCGCAACCAGAACCATCAACTACAGTACCTGCAGGAGTGTTAGGGCATTTGTCGAATTGATCAGCAACACCGTCACCGTCTGAATCTTTTTTCAAATCGTTAACTGCATTCTCTACGTTAGTAACACGGCCTTTAAGGGCAGCAACTTCTTTACGTAAAGCTTCGTCATACAATTCGTCATACATCATAGCTACTGGGTTAACCCACTCTAAGCTTGGTTTTGAGCTTGAACCTAAAGTCCACTCTAAACCAGCGTAACCGTATGAGTAGCGATCTTTAGTTGGATAGCTTTTACGCACACCATCAAAGTTGTCACCATCAATAAAGTTTTCAGTATAACCTAAGTTTAAAGCAGTTCTGTCAGATAGTTTAAATTTAACACCAACACCAATTGGAACAACAAGTTCTTTTATAGCGCTGCCATCAGCTGTACGATACTCTTCCCGGTACCGTCTGTACCGTTAGTACCGTAACCTTTAATGTTTGGTTTGTACATTGCTAAACCAAGACCTGCATTTAAGAAGAAGTTAACTGAGTTTTCGCGACGTAAGAAATCAATAGTAGCAACGTTTATAACACCGCTTAAAGACGCTTGATAAAATTCGGTTGATGAGCTAACAAATCTTTGTAGTGTAACACCATCACCAACGAATGGTTTTGCAGCAATTTGTCCCGGTACACCGTCACCAGCGTTTGCGTCAACTCTGCCACCGCGTACGTCTAATTGTAAGCCAAAAGAATGGGCTAATTGTTTTCTAAGAGAAACACCATAACCAAGTCTAACAAGGTTACCGGTAAAGTCACTTGATCCGCCAGTTGCAAGGGTAGGTGAAGTTGCACCAACGTTTAAGCCAATACTCCGGTATTGTACTGTCCGCTACCACCAAATACCTTGGCGGTAGGTTTAGTCGCGTCCTGCGCTTTAACGGCAGCAACTGCCATCAAAGAAGCGACAGATAAAGCGACTGTTTTTTTAATGTAGAATAGTTCATAGTTTTAAGATTAAACAATGTTTTAATTGTGATTTTTTCCAAAAATAGTAATTATGTTTGAAACGATTACCAAATACTGTTCCAAAAATTATAATACTAACACAAAGAAATGAAAAATGTTCTATAAGTAGTACAAATAATAATATTACCATGAAATATTTACCCATTGAAAATAATTTATTTATAAATAATAGAAAAAATTTCGTTTCGCGACTTAAATCGGGTTCTGTAGCTATATTTTACGCTAATGATGAGTATCCGCGAAGCGGAGATCAGACCTTTATATTCAAGCAAAATCCTGATTTTTTTATTTATCGGGTATTGATCAGGAACAAAGTATCCTGTTGTTATTTCCGGATTGTCCTAATTCTGTATACAAAGAAGTACTGTTTTTAAGACAAACTAACGAACACATTGCAGTTTGGGAAGGACACAAGTATACCAAAGAGGAAGCAAGGCAGGCATCGGGCATACAAAGCATTTATTGGCTTAGCGAATATGATAATATACTGCATAGCATTATAAACTATGCAAACAATATATATATAAACACCAACGAAAACGACCGTTACGCGCATACAGTGCCTTATCGTGATATAAGGATGCTGGCAGATCTGCGTAGCAAGTACCCTTTGCATAATTATGAAAGGTCAGCATTAATAATGCGCGATCTGCGGGTTGTAAAATCACAAACCGAGATAGAACTGACCAAAAAAGCATGCGCTATTACTAAGGATGCATTTGAACGCGTTTTAAAATTTACCAAACCCGGCGTTACAGAATACGAGATAGAAGCAGAGATCATCCACGAGTTTACCCGCCAGCGCGCAACAGGCCATGCCTATAATCCAATTATAGCATCGGGCAAAAATGCCATAGTACTCCATTATATAGATAACAACCAGGTTTGTAACGATGGCGATGTGATACTTTTTGATTTTGGCGCCGAGTACGCTAATTATAATGCCGACATGAGCCGCTCTATCCCGGTTAACGGCCGCTTTACCAAACGCCAGCGTGATGTTTATGATGCGGTGTTGCGTGTAATGAAAGCCGCTAAAGAAATGCTGGTTGAGGGAACCATATGGAATGAATATCATGACGAAGTAGGCAAGGTTATGACCGATGAGCTGATAGGCCTGGGTTTGCTAACCAGGCACGATGTTGAAAAGCAGGACCCTAAAATTCCGGCCTATAAGAAATACTTTATGCACGGTACCTCGCACCATTTAGGTTTAGATGTGCATGATTTTGCAAGCCGTTACAAACCATTTGAGGTTGGCAATATATTAACCTGCGAGCCGGGTATCTATATCCCTGCCGAGGGACTGGGTATTAGGTTAGAAAACAATATCCTGATAACTAAAGGTGGTAATGTTGACCTGATGGCTGATATTCCTTTAGAGGCTGAGCATATTGAGGAGATTATGAACTCTTAAAAATAAATTTGTCATTCTGAGCATAGCGAAGAATCTTATACGTAATACTAATCGCTCAGATGATAACTTAATTAAATACGCTGTTCTACAAAATTATATAGATTAAAACCTTCTTTACCCAAGGCTTCGGCAATATCCTGCCGGAGCTTTTTTGTCGACATCCGCCATTCGTTTTTGCTGAATCAGCTTGTAGGCTTTTTCAGACAGTAAGAACTCTTTGCGGGTATTTTTTATATTTTTTGCTGATAGTATAAAATTGGCTACCTCATCTATGCCAACACCGGTAGTGGCTACAGTTTTAAAAACAGGTATTTCGGTTGTTTCTTTTTGGTGGATGATCTTTTTAAGGTTATTGGCAAACAGATCGGCATCATCGCGGTCGGCTTTATTGATGATAAAGGCATCGGCAATTTCCATAAGGCCTGATTTGATGTTCTGGATCTCATCACCCGATTCGGGCACCAGCACTACAAATGTAATATCAGCCAGGCCGGCTATCTCAATTTCTGATTGGCCGACACCTACCGTCTCTATCAGCACATAATCAAAACCGGCGGCACGCAATACATCGGCCATTTCAATTGTTTTGGCTGATAGGCCTCCAAGCGATCCCCGCGTAGCCAATGATCTTATAAAAACTTCCGGGCTATTAAAGTGGCCGGCCATCCTTATCCTGTCTCCCAATAAAGAGCCAAAGTTAAACGGCGATGTAGGGTCAATAGCCAGCACCGCTATTTTGTTCCCCTTGCTAACCAACTGCTCAATAAGGCTGTTTACTAAGGTGCTTTTACCCGCGCCCGGCGGGCCGGTTATCCCTATTATAGGTGTCGCTTTTGTAAAAGTTAGACTTTTTAAAAGATCATGAGCGCCGGGCAGGTCATTTTCAGCAACAGTAAGCGCACGTGCTACCGACCGGAAATCGGTGCAGGTTGGAACGATGTTGCTGGCTGTTGGCATAGTTATGTAAAAGAACAAAAATAATAGGTAAAAGTATAACGTGTTACAGGTGTTACAATTGTTTGGGAAGTTACACCTGTATCTGTGACGCTGTAACAGTTATGAAGATGCTATTGATATTACCTTATATATAATATATAAGGAGATAAACTATATTTGCCAATCAGCATAAAACCCCGACTAATTAATGAAGGTAGCAGGTTTCACATTTATCCGTAATGCCGTAAAAACGATTACCCAATTGTTGAGGCCATAACTTCTATATTGCCGATATGTGATGAATTTATAGTTGCCTTAGGTAATAGTGATGACGATACCGAAAAATTGGTGCGTGCAATAGATTCGCCAAAAATAAAGATCATTAATACCGTTTGGGACGAAACCATCCGCGAAGGCGGTGCTGTGTTTGCTGCCGAAACAGATAAGGCATTTGCCGCTATATCGCCTGATGTTGACTGGGCCTTTTATATCCGGGGTGATGAATGTGTGCATGAAAAATATCTGCCCACAATAAAAAAGAAATGGAAGATAATTTAAACGACAGCAATATCGAGGGCTTGTTGTTTAAGTACCTGCACTTTTACGGATCATTTGATTATTACGGGCATTCGCGCAGATGGTACCGCCGCGAGATAAGGATAGTACGGAACAACAAAGCCATACACTCCTACCGCGACGCGCAGGGCTTTAGATGGAATAACCGTAAGATAAATGTAAAGCTGATAGATGCTTATATCTATCATTATGGTTGGGTAAAGCCGCCATCAGGTCTGGCCAATAAGTTGCGCAATTTTAACCAGTTTTACCATGATGATGACTGGATGGCGCAACATCTGCCCGAAAGTTTCACTTTTGATTATAGCCATAAAAATCCCGACCGTCTGGTGCATTTTGCCGATACCCATCCAGCGGTTATGCAGGGCAGGATAGCTGCAACCAACTGGAAACTGGAGATAGACCTGAAAGCGTTAAATAAAAAAATGACTTTCCGCCGTAAGGCATTACAAAAAATAGAGGACTGGACCGGTTGGCGCGTTAGCGAATACCGCAATTATAAAATAGTTAAGTAACCGTGGCCAAAAAAGTATATCTATTATTATACCTAATTATAATGGCGAAAAGCTATTGGCAACCTACCTGCCTTTTACTTTTGCCGCTATTGAAAACGCTGGGGTAACTTATGAGATAATTGTGGTTGATGATTGCTCGACCGACAGATCTGTTGAATTTATTAAGGAGCATTATCCGCAGATAAGATTATTAGTGAACGCCAAAAACGCCGGCTTTTCTTTTACCTGCAACCGGGGCATAAACGAGGCGCAGCACGATTTGGTGCTGCTGTTAAACTCGGACGTAAAACTTACGCCTGATTATTTCGAGCATCAGTTTAAATATTTTAATGCCGATGATACCTTTGGTGTAATGGGGCGCATTATTGATATGGAGGGTGACCATATCCGTGGATGCTGCCCGGATGCCCAAGTTTAACGGGCTAAAGTTAAAGACAGATTACTTTTATTATACCGATGCGGTGGATGACCGGTTGTACACCTTTTACTTATCAGGCGCCAACGCATTAATAGCTACAAAAAAGCTGAAAGCTATTGGTGGGTTTTATGAACTGTTTTCCCCATTTTACTGCGAGGACATGGAACTAAGCATACGGGCCGGAAGCTGGGTTGGAAATGTTATTATGAGCACCGGTCGGTATGCCGCCACCGGTATCGGCAACTACAAAAGATCTCCGGAAACCTAAATGGATAAAAAGCATTTATTACCGTAACCGGTTTTATATGCATGCCCTGCACTTAAATGGTTTGGCACTTTTTGCCTGGTATGTACAAATAACTATAATAGATCTTTTACCAAAACTTTTAGTCGGGCAAACCTCGATCTGGAAAAGCTATACCGAGCTTTTTAAAAATAAAGATTTGATCAATCAGTATCGCCAACGCTTAAACGCATTGGTTAACGGGCATAACAGCAACCGCACAATTTTTAATGTGGTTGATGAGCTAAGGCGATCTGTTAACGGCAAAAGTTTGACCCGCTTTAAGCCATAATTTGTACTTTTGAAAAGGTACAAATACTACCTTAATTTTGCCACAACATGACGTTTAAAAAAGAGGCTTAGCAAGTAAACTTTGGTTGAAATATACCGACCGCCCCAAATACAAGCAATATAAATGGGAACATAAAAACTATGGGCAGGAAGAAGTTAATAATTACTTTGTTGGTAACGACAGGCTAAATACGCAGGATAAAATTGTTGCGCTATGCAAAACCATACCCGCCCTTAATATTGTACATAGCGGCAATGCCGGTGATGTGATCTATGCGCTGCCAACTATCAAAAAAATTTACGAGGTAACAGGTGTTGCCATCAACTTATACCTTAAAACAGGTAAACCGTTAGTATTGTCTGGTTATTCTGCGCACCCATTGGGTGCGGTTATGCTTAATGAGAAGATGGTTAACCTGCTGTCGCCACTAATAAACGCACAGGAGTATATTGCCAAATGCGAGATTTACAACGGGCAGCAAATCCATGTGGACCTTGACTTTTTCAGGGCAAAACTTTTCTCGTTAGATAATACAAACATCGCCCGCTGGTGCAGCTACATAACCGGCGTTACCCCACAATTATGGCAAAGCTGGTTAACGGTAGATGCGGATCGAAGTTATCCAAACACTATTATAGTGGCCCGCAGTGAGCGTTACCGCAATTCGTTTGTTAATTATTCGTTCCTTAAAAATTATGATAACCTTGTCTTTATAGGTGTTGAGGCAGAATATGAGGATATGCGCAAAGCTATACCTAACATTAAATGGGTGCAGGTGGACGACTTTTTACAACTCGCGCAGATCATAGCCGGATGTAAACTGTTTATAGGTAACCAATCGTTCCCTTTTTCAATTGCCGAAGCGCTTAAGGTGCCGAGGATATTAGAGATCTACTACCACACTGCCAACGTTATTCCTGAAGGGGAGGGCGCGCATGACTTTTCTTCCAGGATCATTTTGAATCACTGGTGAGGGAGTTGTCTTAAAAGCTAGGCTCGCGGATTATCCCTATGCTTTAATTTATGGAACCGGTACCTGAACCAGGTTTTTAAGCCAAAGTTTTTAAATACCAGCCTGGCCTTTTCTGTTTGGAAAGGTTTATCTATCTGCGTGCCCGAAAGCCCGGTATGATTAAAGTTGCAAATAGTGTAATCTTTATAAACAAAGTGGTAATTGCTATCACCGCAAAGCTCAAGCGTCAAAGCAAAATCGGCAGATATCTTATAACGGGTGTTATACTGATGCTTATCAAAAACAGATCGCGGGTAAATCATGGCCTGGTGGTACGGGCCGCATTTGGCTATCTGGTAGCGGGTCAGTTCGCCCGGCGTTTTGATCCCTCGGCAAACACATTGGCGTAATATATAGCAGTTGGGTCTTTAAGTTCAAGTGCCATGTCCGAAAACTCGGGAAGCAGTTCATCATCGGCCCCGATGAAATACACCCAGTCGCCGGTTAGGTGCTTTACAGCTTTGTTCATGGCATCATATACGCCGGCATCAGGCTCGCTTTGCCAGTAATGTATTTTATTTATGTTTGCCTTTATAATATCAACGGTGCCATCGGTACTATTACCGTCAATTATAATTATTTTTAGCGACGGGTATTGTTGTTTGTAAATGCTGTCAAGGCATACTTGCAACGTGCCCGCTGCATTGTAAGTAACAATAATTATAGATATAGCCGGTGGAGTGTTCACTTGTTAAATAGCGCTTATGCCGTTGCGAATTTATTGATATGGTTATAAAGAACAGGAATTTATTTAGAATAACACGTTTCATTCTGTTGAAACTTCCTTACCTTCTACGCTTTTTTACAAGTTTAAAACTCCCCGTAAAAAAATACTGATCATAAAAACTGATGCCATTGGCGATTATGTGCTGTTCAGAAACTTCCTGGAAGTTATCCGCCATGCTGAAAAATATAAGGACTATGAGATCGATCTGTTAGGCAATACAGCCTGGCAGGATATAGCCTTATGGTATGATAAGCCTTTTATATCCAATTTCTTTTTCACTAAACCTTTCGATCTGTATGAAAGCCCGATGCAGACCTTTAAATTAGGATGGAAATTGTTTAGCCAAAGTTATTCTGAAGTACTGCAGCCAAGCTATACCCGTAATATTATAACAGACGGATTAGCTGCCCTAACAGGCACCAAAAACATAGTTGGCTTTGTAAGCGATACCGAAGCGCTATCGCCAAAACAAAAGCAAAAACCGATCTGTTTTACAGCCGGCTAATCATTCTGCCTAAAGATTATTACTTTGAGTTTGACCGTACCCGGTATTTTTTCGAGCAGGTATTGAACCAGCCGGTTGATCTGGCCGGCCCGAGCTTTCCGGCTAAAGACAACCGGAAACAAGGGGTGTCCGTGTTTTTAGGGGCAGGTAATAGCAAACGCGGCTGGCAAACCGAAAACTATTTGCAGTTGATGATGTTGATCATCGATCAAACCCAGCGGCCAATTCATTTGGTAGGTGGCCCCGAAATGGAAGAGACTGCAAAATATTTGGAGAATTTGATGCCCGAGGATGCAATTATCAACCTTGTCGGCAAAACAACCTTGCCCAAACTAATAGACCATATAGCTCGAACTGGCTTAGTGGTATGTAATGAAACCAGCGCTGTGCATATTGCAGCTGCCTGTAATACCAAAGCGGTTTGTATAGTTGGTGGCGGGCACTTTGAACGATTTGCGCCATATCCCGAGCACGTTTATAACCGTACCACCTTTGTTTTTGAAAAATTGCCGTGTTATTACTGTAATTGGCTGTGCATATACAATACCGCGCCCGAAGAACCGTTTCCATGTATCGGTAACATCAATTTAGAGAAAGTATGGCGGGCAACTTTGCCGTTGCTGCCCGTAGCATAGTAATGACAGGAATTAATTAATTCGTGTTAACTTTGCAAACTTTATAAATTTTTAATGAAGACATATTTCAGGCTACTATCGTTTGCCAAGCCAATTGAAAAATTTGCTATTCCCTATATCATTTTTACCCTGCTATCTATTGTATTTAATACGCTTAACCTTGCGCTGTTAGTACCGTTGTTGCAAACGTTGTTTTCTAACGATAAAGCATGCGGCCCGGTTGCTGCTCCGTTGGCAAAGCCATCGTTAACAGACCTGAGTGCTACGTTTGATTATTACACGCATTATTTCATAAGTAACTACGGGGCGTGGTCAACCCTGCAATTTGTATGCGGTGTGTTGGTGGTTTCGGTAGTATTAAGTAATCTTTTCAGGTATGGCTCGCAACGCATAATGGAAAATTTGCGACTACATACCCTGTTAAACCTGCGTAAATCTGTTTTTAATAATGTAATGGACCTGCATATGGGTTATTTTAGCAACGAGCGCAAGGGGGATATCATATCTAAGATTTCATCGGATGTGCAGGTGGTGCAATTTTCTGTTACCGGTACTTTACAGGTTGTTTTTAAAGAACCGGCACAGTTAATATTTTATGTATTTACTTTATTTGCCATCAGCACGAAGCTTACTATTTACTCTTTGTTGGTGATTCCCGTGTCAGCATTTATTATATCACGCATAGTAAAAAGGCTAAAATCGCAGGCTATTGCAGCCCGTGGAGACTTATGGTAATATGATAAGCTATCTGGATGAAGCATTATCAGGCATAAAAATCATCAAAGCTTTTAACGCAACGGGCTTTATTAAAGATCGCTTTAACCAGAAAATAAAAAGTACTCAACAATTGCCCGTTCTATGGCAAGGAGGCAACAATTAGCATCACCGGTTTCAGAAACATTGGGTGTAATGATGATAGCCTGTATTGTTTTATACGGCGGGTATTTAATATTAACGCTTTCAGGTCTATCTCCAGTTTCCAGTTGGTTGCAGCTATCCTGCCCTGCATAACCGCTGGATGGTATCAGCAAAATGCACCAGACGGTGGATTTTTTATGGCTATAATCAAAAGTGAAACTTTCGGGCAGATGTTGCGCCATCCAGTCATCATCATGGTAAAACTGGTTAAAATTAGCGCAACAATCTTTACTGACCAGCTCAACGAGAAGAAGTTTGCCTGGCGTCAGGTCATCGTTGCTTTGCTGCGTTGTAAGCAACCTCCTGTGCGCGACGGCAGATTAACCATCTTCATTAGCGCAACACAGCCACGATGGATGGCGCGCATAGATCACATCACCGGCATTACCATATTTAATATTAAGGGCAGTATGCCCATTTATATTGCTTGAAGGGCGGTCATTATATTTCAGCCTATACTTGCTAAGCATCTTTTAAACGTCATGT
>NZ_JABFCR010000051.1:0-24777 GCF_013087555.1 Mucilaginibacter humi | reverse complement strand
AATCAAACAGGTCCTTACGATTGGTTGGTTTGTGCATGTCGATAAAGTCGATCACCACAATACCGCCCATATCGCGCAGCCTAAGCTGGCGGGCAATTTCTTTAGCTGCTTCGCGGTTTACCCGGTAGGCGTTCTCTTCCCTGGTTTTCTTTATTGGCAGTACGGTTACCGCTGTTAACGTCAATAACGTGCAGGGCTTCTGTATGCTCAATAACCGGGTAAGCGCCGCCGGCAAGGTTTACCGTTTTACCAAAAGCGCCTTTTATTTGCTTGTCTACACCGTAGTGCTCAAACAAAGGCTCTTTATGCTTATGCAGCTTAACAATGTTTTCCGGTCGGGCGATATATCTCTGACGTATTGCTTAACCTCCTCATACAAGGTATTATCGTTAAGGTAGATATTTTGAAAATCCGGGTTCAGGATATCCCTGAGGATAGTTGAGGTACGGCCGATTTCGCCTAAAACTTTCTTGGCCGGCTCTACCGATGGCAGGCGGGTCATGAAGGCTTCCCATTTCGATATCAGGTCAAGCAGGTCCTTTTGCATTTCTGCAACGCCCTTACCTTCTGATACGGTACGGATAATAACACCAAAGTTTTTGGGCTTAATACTCTCGATAATTTTGCGCAGCCGATTGCGCTCCGTGTTGCTCTTTATCTTTTTAGATATCGATATAACATCAGAGAAAGGTACTAAAACCACATACCTTCCGGCTATAGACAGGTCTGAACTTAAGCGGGGGCCTTTTGTTGATATAGGCTCTTTGGCTATCTGTACAGGTATAAGTTGGTTTTTGGTTAATATATCAGAGATCTTTCCTCCCTTGTTTATATCTTCCTCCAGCTTAAAGTTGTCTAAAAGCTTAGACTGGTAACTTCCACCACGCACTTGCTTAGCCAGCTTAAGGAGCGTTTGCACCTGCGGGCCAAGATCAAGATAATGCAAAAATGCATCCTTCTCATAGCCTACATCAACAAAAGCAGCGTTTAACCCGGGCATGATCTTTTGATCCGGCCCGGTATATATCACCAACAGTATAATTGTTGCTGATTTGCTCTTTATGTAGTTCTACAAGTTGTTTATCCTGTAATAATGCAATAGTAGCCCCGTTAGGGGATGAATCGATAATTAATTCTTTTATCAACTGCTACTCCATTTCTTTAACAGTATCCCGATATATGCGGGAACTGAATTTTTACTATAGGGGTAAAAAACATACTGCAAGCGCCATTACGGCGCTAAAACTCAGAAAAATAAGGTGCTAAAAAGCAGTGCTTATTTTTTCTTATGCCTGTTTTTTCTTAAACGCTTTTTGCGTTTGTGGGTAGCCATTTTGTGTCTTTTACGTTTTTTACCGCTGGGCATAATAATAATTTTTTAATGTGTTAATTTTTTAATTCCTTAATATACTGGTCGATGCGCTGACCAAAAACCGGGTCGGGCATCAATTCCTTGCATTTTTGATAAGCTGCAATAGCTTCTGGTTTCTGGCCCAACTGCTTATACGTTTCTGCCAGATAAAAGTATGACTCAAAATCAGGTTTTTTTGAAATAACTGTTTTAAAGCGTTGTACCGCTTTGTCATACTGGCCTGATTTCATCGAAAACAAACCCAAATTAAGGTTCGCGTTAATGTTTTCAGGATCTTGTGCAATAACCTCGCGTAACAGCGCTATACCCTGCATTGGGCTGGCTCCGCCGTTTACATAAGCAACACCTAAACCTGTTTTACCTTCAAGGCTTTGTGGTTTAAGTTTTAATGCATTTGTAAACGCTTCAACGGCACCTGTAATAAATGCCGGTGTTACCGCGGTGTCCTGCGTTATTTTAAAAGCGTCGTTAAAACGGTTGCCCGCTTTTAACCAGGTATCCGAGCTGTTTTCCTTGCGGGCAACGGCCTGGTAGTAAAATGCTGCCGGCGCGGGTTGATTTACATCGTCCCAACGGGTAGCTAATTGTTTTTCTATTGGCAGCTTCGCAGCATCTGTAGATGCATTTGCTAACTGTCCCTCCAGTTCATTTATCTTAGCCGATAATGCCGGGCCTATGGCCGTCTTAGCCGGTTCTGATACGGTAGCCACTGTAACACTTGATACTGCTTTCCCTGCCGGGGCAGCCCGGGCAGTATCATGTGTTTGGCTTGCTTTTATTAAACCTTTTACCGGTAATGAATACAAATAGCCCATAATAGCCACAACTACTACACCTACAACTATTTGTTTCTTATTCATTTTTGGTAATTATGCTTTAGCTGTTTTGTTACCTGTTTTTACTTTCTCAACAAAAGTTTTAGCTGGTTTAAAGCTTGGTACAAAATGCTCAGGGATGATTATAGCAGTGTTTTTTGAAATGTTACGCGCAGTTTTTTTAGCTCTTTTTTAACAACAAAACTACCAAACCCTCTTACATAAACGTTCTCACCACCAACCATTGAGTTTTTAATAACCTTAAAAAATGCCTCAACTGTTTCTTGTACATCAACCTTCTCAATACCTGTTTTAGATGAGATTTCAGTTATAATTTCTGCTTTAGTCATATCTGATTTTACTTTACTTTATTTGTAATTACTTAACTTATTTGGGGTTGCAAAAGTATTGCTTTATTACTAAAGAGCGAAATAATTAGCGTATTTTTTTTTCCGCAGCGTAAAAAGTGATGCATAATCTTTACAATCGCCACACATTTAACTATTTAATCCTATATTTTTGCGGCACATGGATTTCTCTGCTGAGCTTGTAAAATGGTATAATGAAAACAAGCGCGATCTGCCCCGGCGCCACACCACTGATGCCTATATTATTTGGCTGTCTGAAGTGATATTACAACAAACTCGGGTTGAACAGGGCCTGCCTTATTTTAACCGGTTTGTTGAAGCCTACCCCACAGTGAGTGATTTTGCCGCTGCTGATGAAACAGAAGTATTAAGACTATGGCAGGGCCTGGGTTATTATTCGCGGGGGCGTAATATGTTAAAGACAGCCAGAATTGTGCAGCAGGAATACGATGGCCAATTTCCTACAAAGTACGACGAACTAATAAAACTAACCGGAATTGGCGAGTACACTGCAGCCGCAATAGCGTCATTTGCAGCAAACGAGGAGCGCGCGGTTGTTGATGGCAATGTTAACCGGGTTATTGCCCGTTATTTTGGTATTAGTGAGCCTATTAATAGTACAACCGGTAAAAAGATCTTCCAAACCACAGCAAATGATTTGCTTAATAGGCAAAACCCGGCACTGCATAATCAGGCTATGATGGAGTTTGGGGCAATGCTTTGCAAGCCTAAAAATCCGGCCTGTGGCATTTGCCCGGTGCGCACAGGTTGTTATGCATTTACACATAATGCAACCACAGCGCTGCCGGTAAAAATTAACAAGGTTAAAATAAAGCAGCGCTATTTTAATTACTTTTTAATTGCTGACAGCGATAACATTTTAATGAACAAACGTGCAGAGAGTGACATATGGGCAAATATGTATGACCTGCCAATGATTGAAACCACAGCGCCTTCTACGCTTGAGGAGTTATTAATTATCCCGGATACTGTTAAGTATTTTGGAGAAAATATTAAAGTAACCGGGGTTTCTGAATTTAAAAAGCACGTGTTAACCCACCAGCATTTGTATATACGTTTTATAAGTTTGGATATACAATCTATAGCAATAAAGCCAAATTGGGTTTTCATAAAAGTAGAAAAAATAGAAGAACTACCCCTGCCAAAGCCTATTTTTATATTTTTAGATAATTTTTTAAATTAGAAATAAATATTTAATTTTATCCCCGACTATTAACAACCCGGTTGATTTAAACCTATGTCTGGAATAAATAAAGTAATATTAGTTGGCCATTTGGGTAAAGACCCCGAAGTGCGCCAATTAGAAGGTGGAGTATCTGTTGCAAGTTTTCCTTTAGCTACATCGGAAACTTTTAACAAGGATGGTAAGAAGGTGGAACAAACAGAGTGGCATAATATTGTACTTTGGCGCAGCCTTGCTGATGTGGCTGCTAAGTTTTTACAAAAAGGCAAATTGGTTTATATTGAAGGCAAATTGCGCACCCGCAGTTTCGAGGATAAAGAAGGCGTTAAAAAATATACTACCGAGGTAGTTGCTGAAAACTTTACCATGCTTGGACGTAAAACAGATTTTGAGCACGAAGCATTCCCCGTAACGGAGTTAAAAGCGATGAGATTGCAGAAAGCGATGATATAAACTTTTAAGCCCAAGTATAAACGTAATATAAAGCCTCCGATTTATCGGGGGCTTTTGTTTGGGTTATAATTTAAGCCTTCCGGGTTAAATCTGCGGTGCGTCAACAAATGTTTCAGATAAATAAAATGCGCCGGTTTTTTTACGTTAAATTAGTAGTTTTAAAGGAATATACAGGTGCTATCCGTACACCTATTAATTTGCCGTCTATATGAGAAAGAGACTCTTTTTGTTACTTTGTTTTGTATCGTTTATAACCATAACCCATGCCCAAAGTTGTAAGCCGGACGTCATTTTTAAAAGACAGCCTTGATGTATATATAAACCGGGCGCTAACCAACTGGCGCATCCCCGGCGTTGCCGTGTGTATTGTAAAAGATAATAATGTGGTGCTGATGAAAGGGTACGGTATTAAAGAACTTGGCCTGCCCGAAAAAGTTGACGAGAACACCTTGTTTATGATAGGCAGCAATACCAAAGCATTTACCGCTACCGCGCTGGCTATGTTACAGGATCAAAAAAACTATCGCTGGACGATTATGTAACTAAATATATCCCAACTTTCAGGCTCGAAAACAAACCGGCGGGTGAGATGACGACCATCCGGGACCTGTTATGCCACCGTTTAGGCTTTAAAACCTTCGAGGGCGACTTTACTTTCTATAATACAGATCTTACCCGGGCGCAGATCATCGATCGCCTGGGGCGCATGAAAGCCACCTATCCGTTCCGTACAAAATGGGGTTATACAAATGCCGCTTTTTTAACAGCAGGCGAGATTATTCAGCGAGCTACCGGGCAAACCTCGGGAAATGTATTTAAAACAAAATATTTTTGCCCCATTGGGGATGATGAATACATTGGCGCTAACGGCCGATATGCCAAAATCATTTAACAGAACCGTGGCCCATACTTTGGTTGATGAGCGCCTTAGCGCAATCCCCTACGCGCAATTGGATGGGTTGGCCCCGGCGGCCAGTATCTCGTCTTCAATAAACGATATGAGTAAATGGGTATTGGCCTTATTAAACAATGGTAAAGTGGGCGCACGGCAGGTAATACCGGACGCGGCGATACTGGCAACCCGTGCACCGCAGGATATTGTGGGAAGCATACGCCACTTAAATGGTGAAACCAATTATGAACTTTATGGCTTAGGCTGGTTTTTGCAGGATTACGCCGGTCATCGTATAGTGATGCATGATGGTGGCGTAAGCGGTTATGTATCGTCGGTTACCTTAGTACCGCAAGAGCACCCGGGTATTATCATTTTAACCAATACAGACCAAAATGCTTTTTATGAAGCTTTGCGCTGGGAAATTATGGATGCCTACTTTAAACTGCCATACCGCAATTATAGCGAGGCTTATTTAAGCTCTTTTAAAAGTAATATGGCTGCAGAGCAAAAAGTGTATAAAACGTGGCGCGACTCTGTTGCATTGAACTTACAGCCTGCTTCGCCAATAGCTAATTATACCGGCACGTATGTTAATGAATTTTATGGGAGTATGGTTATTAGCCGGGGCGAAAATAACGACCTGGAAGCCGTGTTTGAACACCACCCTAAAATGTTTGTGAAACTGCAACCTATTGGCGGGCACCGGTTTTTTGCAACTTTTTCAGACCCGATATACGGTAAAACCGTTTTTCCTTTTAATTTCCAAAACGGGAAAATTACCGGGGTAAAAGTTAAAGTAGCCGATTTTGTGGAGGCCGACCCTTACGAGTTTAAAAAGGTTAATTAACCAGCCTAATTGTTAAAACCCTGTAAAGTTATCTTGTAGATCACTACGGTATTAGCAGATACAACGCCATTGCCGCTGTTGCCAAAACCTAATCCGGAAGGGACATATAATGTTATGGATCCCCCTTCCCAATTTTAGGCACGCCAATTTGCCAGGCTTCTATACGATCTTTAAGTGCAGAATAAAAGCTCGGAAACGACTGTAATTCTACATCATCAAGGCTGTAAACCGAATAACCAACGCTTATATTTGAGTTTATAGTTGGGTGTGCGCCTGTGCCTGGATTAGTTACCTCATAATATAAGCCGGATGGATCTTTAGCAGGAAGAGGCAGGCCCCTTAATAAAAAATAATCATGTATTGCCTGATCGTCAACTACAGCTTGTTTAGAAGCGTCAAATACGGTATCATCAACTATTTTACGGCATGAGGATAAGACAATGGTAAAAAGGCAAATAAATAAAAAATATTTTTTCATGTTCATGATTTTCATTTCAGAAGATAAACGCAATAACCCTGTTAGTTAGAAAAACCGTTTAAATCTACAGTATAATTAAGTACCGAATTAGCCGGAATATCACCAGCGCCGGCACTACCATACACAAGCGCTGATGGCGTTATTACAATAATACGGCCGCCGGTGCCTATTTTAGGTATTGCAATTTGTAACGCCTTTACAAACGAGCTTAATTGTGCGGTATAACCATCAAGTTTACCAACAGAAACACCATTAAGATATGTACTGGTATAAGTAACTTTTACTGATGAGCTGGTTGTTGGATGCGACGCTGTGCCTGGCGTAACTATTTGATAATAAATACCGGAAGGGTCTTTTGTAAACGTAAGTTTATTAGCTGCAATGTAAGCTTGTATTTTAGCATCATCGGCACTTGCCTGTGTGGCAGCCAGGCCAGAAATGGTATATTTTTGACACGATGATAAACCAACAATTAACAGGGTAACTAATATAAAATATCTTTTCATTCGGGATTTTTTTTTGCAACTATACCTAAAAAAACAGGATGACTTAAAAATTTAACATTTTTTAGCATTTGCGCAAAACTACAAAATATTATCGGGCATTGCTTTTTACTAAATGCCGGTAGTTTACGCTTATTAAACCGGCAGCAACAATTAACGTTAAACGCTAAAAACTATTATAGTTTTAAAGCGCTGTTTTAATTTTTAATTCGTTTAACTGCGCGTCGGCAATGGTTGATGGCGAATCGATCATCACATCACGGCCCGAGTTGTTTTTAGGGAATGCTATAACGTCCCGGATTGAGTCTAAACCGGCGAATATGGAGCATAACCTGTCAAACCCGAAAGCTATACCACCATGCGGCGGTGCGCCATACTCGAATGCGTCCATCAAAAAGCCAAATTGTTTTTGAGCCTCTTCTGTACTAAAGCCTAAATGCTTAAACATTAAAGCCTGTAACGCGCGGTCATGGATACGAATAGAACCACCACCTATTTCGGTACCGTTTATTACCAAATCATAAGCGTTAGCACGAACATCGCCCGGATTCGTATCCAGCATGGCAATATCCTCGGGTTTAGGCGAGGTGAACGGGTGGTGCATGGCATGATAACGCTCGGTTTCTTCATCCCACTCTAACAGTGGAAAATCCAACACCCATAGCGGTGCAAAAGTATTTTTATCGCGTAAGCCAAGGCGCGAGCCCATTTCTAAACGCAACTCGTTTAATTGCTTGCGCGCTTTATCGGCATTACCCGCTAAAACTAATATTAAGTCGCCCGGCTCGGCTTCAAATGCTGCAGCCCAGTTGGTCAAATCGTCTTCATTATAAAACTTATCAACTGATGATTTTAAAGTGCCATCGGTATTATAACGACAATAGATCATGCCGGTAGCGCCAATTTGCGGGCGTTTTAGCCACTCGGTCAACTCATCAATTTGTTTGCGGGTATAATCGGCGCAGCCTTTGGCATTAATGCCTACAACCAGTTCGGCATTATCAAATATGCCCAAACCTTTGCCTTTTACAATATCATTCAGTTCAACAAACTGCATCCCGAAACGGATATCAGGTTTGTCTGAGCCATATAAACGCATCGCGTCGGCATATTGCATCCGTGGGAAATCATTAAACTCAACGCCTTTTACAGCTTTAAACAAGTGGCGCGTTAAGCCTTCAAATATATTCAGGATATCTTCCGGGTGATGAAAGCCATTTCGCAATCGATCTGCGTAAACTCCGGCTGGCGGTCGGCACGCAAATCCTCGTCCCTGAAACATTTTACGATCTGGAAATAACGGTCGAAACCGCTAACCATCAGCAATTGCTTAAACGTTTGCGGCGATTGCGGTAGGGCATAAAATTCGCCCGGGTTCATGCGGCTTGGCACCACAAAATCGCGCGCGCCTTCAGGGGTCGATTTGATCAGTACCGGGGTTTCCACCTCGATAAAGTTCAGCATGTCTAAATACTTACGGATCTCCTGCGCCATTTTATGGCGAAGCACCAGTTGTTACGGATAGGATTACGGCGCAGGTCAAGATAGCGGTATTTCGCTCTTAGCTCCTCGCCGCCATCAGTCTCGTCCTCAATTAAAAACGGTGGAATTTTAGCCGCATTTAGTATTTCTATATCGTTAACAGCAATTTCAATTTCGCCTGTTGGGATCTTGGTGTTTTTGTTAGTACGCTCAATTACTTTGCCGTTTACTTTTATAACAAACTCACGGCCCAGTGTGCGGCTAAGCTCGCGTAGGGTAGCGTCAGATTCAGTATTTAGTACCAATTGGGTTAGTCCGTAACGGTCGCGCACATCAATAAAAGTTGTGCCGCCCAAATCGCGAGATTTCTGTACCCATCCGCATAAAGTTACTGTTTGGCCTAAATTATTGATATTTAGTTCGCCGCAAGTATGTGTTCTTAACATGGTAACGTTTTTTGTAAAGTTTGCAAAAGTATCATTTTAGACCGAAAGTCCGAAAGACCGTAAGTCGGAAAGTCAGAACTTTCGGTCTTTTCTGACTTTCCGACTTGCGGACTACCAAAAAATACTACCTTTGCCTTTATAATTCTCAAGGGGTGCCTTGTTTTGGGAAAGCAAAATATCGCTGCAGCATATTTTACCAAACTGAAAGACAGGCTGAGATCAAACCCATTGTATTGAGTTATGAGTATTGAGTTATGGGTTTTGAGTTTACACTCATCACTGACAACTCATCACCCATCACTCATTACATGCACCTGATCCGGGTAATGCCGGCGTAGGGAGAGGTAATAAGTTAAGTGTACTGTGCATTGTGCCCTGGTGTACAGATGGTTTAACGTTTTTATAACAAACAAATTGAAAAAATTATTAATGGCATTATTTGCCTTGCTGCTGCCTGTCCCGGCATCGGCCCAATTCTCTGTTACCGGTACGGTAATAAACAACTCAAGTAAAAGACCACTGCCCGGAGCTACTATTAGTGTTGCAGGGCATCCTATTCAGACATCTGCTGATGAAGATGGCAAATTCCAAGTTACCCTTCCCGGGTCGGGAACTTTTATTATTAATGCGACTTATTTAGGTTATCACCCGGTATCTGACACGATACATCTTAATGGTGGTAATAAAATTTCAATAGTGTTCAAGCTGGCAGAAAATACCTTTTTAACCGAAGAGGTTACCGTAAACGCCACCCGTGCCTCAGCAAATTCGCCAACGGCCTTTACCAATTTAAACAAAAAGGATATTGGGAAAAACAACTCGGGCCGCGGTTTTGAGTACCTGCTGGAGCAAACGCCATCAACGGTGGTAACATCAAACGCGGGTACAGGTGTAGGTTATACCAGTATACGCATTCGCGGATCGGACCCTACCCGAATTAACGTAACCCTAAACGGTATCCCTATGAATGATGCTGAAGATCAGGGCGTTTACTTCGTGGATCTGCCCGACCTGGCTTCATCTGTGGATAATATCCGGTGCAGCGCGGCGTGGGTACATCAACTAATGGCGCGGGGGCTTTTGGTGGTAGTATCAACATACAAACTACCACCCGGCGCGATAGCGCTTATGCGGAGTACAATGGCTCGGCCGGATCATACGGTACTTTAAAAATACCGTAAGCTCGGCACGGGGTTATTAAATAACCATTTTAGTGTTGATGGAAGATTATCGAACATGACATCGGACGGGTATATAGACAGGTCGGCAGCTACGCTTAAATCATTCTTTTTAAGCGGCGCATATTACGGCAGGAAAAGTGTGTTACGTTTAAATGTTTTTGGCGGATATGAACAAACCCACCAGGCGTGGAATGGCGTGCCCGAGGATAGCGTAAACGCAGGCAATAGAAAATATAATGAGATCGGTTATATCAACTCGACAGGCAAATATTATGGCAATCAGGTTGATAATTATAATCAAAATTATTACCAGTTATTATATAACCATCAGCTAAGCTCTAAACTATCGTTTAACGGTGCGTTGCACTATACCCGTGGCTATGGTTATTATGAGGAATACAAGAATGATGCTGCGCTAAGCAGCTATGGCGTTACGCCGGTTACAGTAGGTGGTGTGGTAATAAGCACCACAGATTTAATACGCCGCCTATGGCTGGATAATGATTTTTACGGCGCAACCTATAACTTTAACTATAAACCCAATACCAAACTGGATATAACGTTAGGCGGGGCTTATAATGAGTATAAGGGCCGCCATTATGATAATATAGAGTGGACGCAGCAAAGCACCAATATTCCGCAGGATTATGAATATTCGCGCAATAGCGCCAAAAAACAGATTTTAATCTGTTTAGCCGCGCCGAGTATCATATAGGCGATGTTTTGTTATATGGCGATATACAATACCGCCATATAGGTTACTCATTTTTAGGCTACGATAGAAATTTGAACAATGTACAGCAACAGGTATCGTTAGATTTCTTTAATCCCAAAGCCGGTATAACCTACCAAAGTTGACGACAACAGCAATATATACGCATCGGTGGCTGTAGGACACCACGAGCCCAACCGCAGCAGCTATACCAACTCATCGCCATCAAGCCGCCCTAAGCCCGAGCAGTTGACAGATTTTGAAGCCGGTTATCGCACACAACAAACTAACTTTAGTGCAGGTGTAAATGGTTTTTATATGCTGTATAAAGATCAATTGATTTTAACCGGTGCGCTTAATGATGTGGGTGAAGCAATCCGCACAAATATTAAAGACAGTTACCGTGCCGGTATAGAAGCTAATTTTAAAGTGAAGATAGCACAACCGCTAAGCTGGGCAGCCAATGCTACTATAAGCACCAATAAAGTTAAAAACTTTACCCAGTACCTGTATAATTACGATACCGATAAAATGGATGCTACCGCTTATGCTAAAACAGATATAGCTTACTCGCCTAATTTTATTGGTGCAAGTACTTTAAGCTACCAGCCTTGTAAAAATGCCGAGATTGCGTTCATCAGCAAATATGTAGGTATGCAATATCTTGACAATACCTCAACCCAAAGCCGTTCATTGCCACGTTATTTTGTGAACGATGTAAGGCTGAATTATAATTTCAGCCTTAAAGGTGTGAAGAACATTGGTATCGGGTTGCTGATCAATAACATATTCAGCGCTAAATATCAAAGCGATGGTGCTACTTACCCGGATATTGAAGGCGGCGTTGTGAAAAACTATAACTACTTCTTTACCCGGCGCCGGTTAATTTCCCCCGGCGTCGTTAAATGTTAGGTTTTAATAAATTGAATTAGGCTGATTAGTTGGAGGAGATATCCTCCAATTAATCAGCTTTAACTTTTCATTTATGGATGCGCAACATATCCTGCAACTTTTTAAAGAACAAGTGCAGCACACCACTCCGTGGGAGTGGCTGGCTGTTTTATTGGGAATTACCGAAGTGTTGCTGGCAAAGGTCAATAACATCTGGTTATATCCTACGGGCATAGCCGGAACGCTGATCGGTATTTATATTTTGCTAATGGCGGGCCTGTATGCCGAATCGGCCCTGAGTGTTTATTACGTGGTGATGAGTATTTACGGCTGGGTGTACTGGCTAAAGAAACGCAACGAGCCGCCGGTAAAAATAACCCGGAGCACACGTAAAGAGTGGATAATTACCTTACTGATAGTTTTTGTGGGATGGGCCGTACTTTACCTGTTGCTTAAAAATTTCACAGGGTCAACCGTTCCGGTTTGGGATTCCCGGTGTCTTCCACCGCCGGGCGGGCATGTGGCTGCTGGCCCGGCGCAAACTGGAAAACTGGATCTTACTAAACATCTCAAATATCTTCGCCATACCCTTGCTTTGGCAAAAGCAGCTGGTGTTGTTTTCGGCATTAACACTGTTTTTATTCATCGTGGCCATATTTGGCTTTTACGATTGGCGCGCCACCGGCGAAAAGAACAAACTCTTAATCCATCAAACTAATGAAACACAGCGTATCCCATCCATCAAAACATATTACTGCGCAGGATGCTGATATCATTCGCTCGGCAGCCGCAGAAGCGGAAGCGTTGGGTATGTTGACTCCTGCACAACTACAAGTGGTTTATAACCAACGCTGGTTTAAGTTGTTAGTGCCTGATGTTTATACCGGCCAGCAAATAACATTGCCGCAATTGGTTCGCCTGCAGGAAGCCATCAGCTGGATCGACGGCAGTACCGGCTGGGTAGTTACCCTTTGCAGCGGCGCAGGGTGGTTCGGTGGATTTATCGATCCTGAAGTGGCCCGGCAGATATTTAATAATGATACTGTTTGCCTTGCCGGTAGTGGCGCGGTAGGCGGAACGGCAGAGATCACCAGCAACGGCTACCGGGTTAGCGGCAGTTGGAAATACCGCCAGCGGGGCGCACCACGCCACACATATCACCGCCAATTGCGCGATAAAAAGAAATGGTGAGCCGGTTTTAAATGATGATGGCGAACAATTGGTACTGCCATTTATCTTCGATAAAAAAGATGTAACCGTTTTGCCGGCCTCGAAATATATTGGTATGGTAGCTACCGGCAGCGATGCCTTTGAGGTTAAAGACCGAAGTGCCAAATAACCGGCAGTTTAAAATTGATCCATCGGCAGTTAAGGTTGATGGGGCTTTATATCATTACCCGTTTTTACAATTGGCCGAGGCTACCCTCGCGGTAAATATATCCGGCATCGCCATACATTTTATTGATTTATGTGCCGATGTATTTAATGACCGGATGAATCACCCACGACTCACCGCTCCGCAAAAAATGTATTTGATTGATACGCTGGCTATGGTAAATAAAGAAATGAACCGCCTGCGAAAATTATTTTTTGAAGCGGTTGATACATCCCGGGAGGCGATAACCGCAGAGCAAACCGTATCAGACGAATTATTAAATAATGTAAGCGCAAGCAGCCGTGGCCTGGCGATAACCGCACGCGAGCTGGTAGATAAGCTATATCCGCTATGCGGATTAATTGCAGCCAGCACCGAAACGGAAATCAACCGTGCCTGGCGCGATTTGCATACGGCCAGTCAGCATGCCTTGTTAACTTTTAGTAGTTAATAGCAGGTATTAATTTAATATAAAGTTCATGTACAATTTTAATTGTATTATTGATATTTGAGTTTTCTTAATATTACAACATGAAATTTAAATACCTGTTACTCCTGTTATGTGCCGGTGTGGCTGTTAATGCTAACGCTCAATCTAAAAAGAAACCAACGGTTCCTGCTGCTACAACAACTTTACCGCGCCCAAAATTGGTAGTCGGCATCGTGGTTGATCAAATGCGCTGGGATTATTTGTATCGTTTTTATGATCGCTACAGTGCAGGTGGTTTTAAAAGGATGCTGAACGAGGGCTTTAGCTGTGAGAATGCTAATATCGACTATATACCAACCGTAACTGCCATCGGCCACAGTAGTATTTATACCGGCTCTGTACCAGCGCTGCATGGTATTGCGGGTAATGATTTTATTATACAGTCAACAGGTAAATCAATGTATTGTGCCGAAGATAAAACAGTACAAACCGTTGGCAGTACATCAGATGCAGGACAAATGTCGCCACGCAATTTGCTGGTTACAACTGTTACTGACGAGTTGAGGTTGGCAACTAATTTCCGATCGAAAGTTATTGGTATTGCGTTAAAAGACCGCGGCGGTATCTTACCGGCAGGCCATACAGCCAATGCTGCATATTGGTTTGACGATAAAAGTGGTAACTGGATAACCAGTACCTATTATATGAATGACCTGCCGCAATGGCTAAAAGACTTTAATGCCAGGAAATTACCTGAGCAATATTTAAAACAAGACTGGAACCCGTTATACCCTGTTAGCACTTATTTGCAAACCCTGCCGGATGAAAGCAAATACGAAGGCAAGCTTAAAGGGGCAACAGCGACAACCCTGCCGGTAAAAACATCCGAGTTATACAAAGGCAATTTAGGGATGATCCGCAGTACGCCGTTTGGTAATACCATGACGCTTGATTTGGCAACAGCTACCATAAATGCAGAAAAAATGGGTCAGGGTGCGGTAACCGATTTCCCGGCAGTTAGTTTATCATCAACAGATTATATAGGCCACCGGTAGGTATTAACGCGGTTGAGGTTGAAGATACTTACCTGCGGTTAGACCGCGACTTGGCTGCCTTCTTTACTTATTTAGATGGTAAAATTGGCAAGGGCCAGTACACCGTGTTTTTATCAGCCGACCATGGTGCCGCTCATAATACCGGCTTTTTACGTGACCATAACGTACCTGCAGATGTATGGGACGAAAGCGGTGCCGCAAAAGACCTGAATAAAGTATTAATGGACAAATACAAATTGGATAAGATTGTATTAGGCTTGACCAACTATCAGGTTAATTTAAATTATGCGGTAATTAACCGAAATGGGCTTGATGAAAACGCTATTAAGGCCGATTGTATCAAATACCTGCAGGACCTGCCGGGTGTTGCCTTTGCAATTGATATGCAGAAAGCAGCTACGGCTAATATCCCCGAGGAACTACGCATGCGCATAATTAATGGCTACAACATTGAGCATAGCGGTGTTATACAAATAATTTTAAAACCGGCCTGGCTTGGCGGCCGTCGTGTAGGCGATGTTTCGCCGACAGGTACATCACATGGCACCTGGAACCCTTATGATACCCATATACCAATGGTATTTATGGGCTGGGGCATTAACCACGGCGCTACCAGCAAGCCAACGCACATGACGGATATTGCACCAACTGTCGCTGCTTTATTACATATACAGGCTCCAAATGGCTCAATCGGCAAATCTGTTAGCGAGGTATTGAAGTCGGATAATAAGTAATAACCAAATCAAAAAGGCGATGGAAGATCTTCCATCGCCTTTTTGATTTTGGTCTTCATAGCGAAGGCCTCTTTTGCATTGTATATAGGATAAGCGCGTATAGTTTAAAGCAACTCTACCAACCGCTCCAACGCCATGCCGCGCGAGCCTTTGATCAATATCGTCGAATTCTTTATCGGGTTGGCTTTTAAACCGGTAATAGCATCCTCGGCGGTAGCATAAGCAATAGCCGGCGGTTGATGGTTCATAGCCGTATGCTTTTTCAAATTCATGTCCTATAAAAATGCGTTCATCAACCGGCGTATCCAATGCTTTTTGCATAACCGCGGCATGTTCTGTCGCGGCCTCAGCTCCCATTTCAAACATGTCGCCCAAAATTAAAACTTTACGGTCGGCAGTTATTTTGCCAATGTTGTCAATAGCTACCATCATACTGCTTGGGTTGGCGTTGTAATAATCGCAGATCAGCGTATTGGTTGCTGTCTTTACAATTTGCGAGCGGTTATTTTTAGGCTGATAACCTTCAATACCGGCATTGATCTGCTGGGGTGATAGCTTAAAATAAACCCCCGTACTAATCGCCGCCAAAATATTATCCAAATTATAAGCGCCGGTAAGTTGTGTTTTAACGTTATAGCTTTCGCCCGAGCTGTTGTTGGTCCACTGCAAAGAAAGCAATGGAGCATTCTCGGTTATCTCGCCGCTTACCAGGTCATCAATAGCATCCCCATAAAAAACAGGCGGAACGGTAAATTTGCGTTTTTCGGCCATTTCAGTTAAAATAGGGTTGCCACTATTAATAAACGCCACACCATTCGGGGCTAACCAGTCATATAACTCACCTTTGGCAATCTTCACTCCTTCAACACTGCCAAATCCTTCCAAATGGGCCTTGCCAACATTGGTAATTAGTCCGTGCGTTGGTTGCGCTATACTGCAAAGTAGCCCGATCTCTTTAATATGATTGGCCCCCATTTCTATCACCGCCATTTGGTGTGATGCATTGATACTTAAAATAGTAAGGGGTACCCCAATGTGGTTATTCAGGTTGCCCCGGGTAGCCAGCGTAGTAAAATGCTGTGATAGTACGGCGTTTATCAGCTCCTTGGTAGTGGTTTTGCCGTTAGTGCCCGTAAGCCCTATAACCGGTATGGTTAATTGCCTGCGATGATGGCGCGCCAAATCCTGCAGGGTAGTCAACACATCGGTTACTAACAGGCATTGGTCATTAAACTTATAGTCGGGGTTATCAATTACCGCAAAAGCCGCACCCGCCTCAATGGCTTGTTGCGCGAAAGTATTGGCATCAAATTTTTCGCCTTTTAAAGCAAAGAACATACTACCTGTGGGTATCTTACGGGTATCCGTACTGATAAGCGGATGTTGAAGGTAGTGCTGGTATAGTTGTTCGATGGTAGTCATTGTCTTATAATAACCAAATTTATTCATTTCTGTTCATCCAACCCAATACCGCTTTAATTTCGCCATAAGTAAAATCAGGGCCTAAAATCTCTTTAAGCGGTGCCAGCCTATCCGCACCATAACCTTCAATAGCTTCCTGTATGGCCGGTATTTTATCCGATGGTACCATCTCCAGCACATCCAATTCGCCCGACTGCACAAAGTGGCTCAAATGGCTCTCAACGGTTGACACTGAAAGCCCGCGTTCGGCGGCTATTTCGGCAATGGTCTTATCTTTTTTATACAGCTCGAGGCTTGCCCTGCGGGTATCGCCACTGCGCGGCGTGTTGGGTCTTTCGGCCCTTGGCTTACGTTCGCGCTTGCGGCTTTTCTGGCCGATCTTTGAATTTAAACCGCGTTCTTCGGTATAAGTTTTTATACGATTAACAAATTCGCGCCCGTATCGCGCCAGCTTAATCTCGCCAAAGCCCGATATAAAGCGCAGCTCATCAAACTTTGCGGCAGATAGGTGGCCATTTCCATCAGTGTTGCATCTGATACGATGACATAAGCCGGTACATTCTCCAGTTCGGCCATGCCGCGGCGGGTATTTTTCAGGATGCTTAGCAGATCGTTCTCAAATGGTAGTTCTTCGATTTGGCGCTCTTCAATTATTTGCGTTGCGATGAGTTCTACCTTTTCCTCACCTTTTAAAACAGCGGGGCTTTTAGGGGTGAGCTGCAACACCGGATATTCGGTTTGAGTAAATTGCAGGTAGCCCGGGGCAACCAGCTCGCGCAGGTAGCGCTGCCAGTCGGCTTTGCTAATGTCCTTGCCAACGCCGTAGGTTTTTAGTTCTTTATGGTCGTCGCGGATCTTCTCATTTTTTGATCCGCGTAAAAAATCAATCACATAGGTAGCACCAAATCTTTCTTTTAACCTATACACGGCCGACAACGCTTTCTGTGCTATTAAAGTACCGTCAAACTTGGTGATCTCGCTCAGGCAAACATCGCATGATCCGCAATGGTCGGGCGCAGGCTCATCAAAATAATTCAGTAAAAATTTACGGCGACAGGTGGGAAGCTGGCAATATTTAGCCATATCATCCAGCTTGCTTAGCATAATACGGGTTTGTTCAGGGTCGCCATCAACACTTACAAAGCCTTTTAATTTTATCGCATCGCCCGGCGAGTAAAACAGCAGGGCTGACGATGCCAAACCATCACGCCCGGCACGACCGGTTTCCTGGTAATAACCTTCGATATTTTTTGGCAGATCCATATGCACCACGTAACGCACGTTTGATTTATTGATCCCCATGCCAAAGGCAATAGTGGCTACTATAATCTTTACATCATCGCGCAAAAATGCTTCCTGGTTTTTGGCTTTTACTGCATTATCCAGCCCGGCATGGTACGCTTCGGCCGAATAGCCTATCGCTTTAAGATCAGCAGCAAGGGCTTCAACCGATTTTCGCGATAAACAATATATTATACCCGACTCATCTTTCTTATCCTCCAAAAAATCAAGCAGCTGATCGAAACTGTTGCGCTTGGGGTTAACCCGATACGTAATGTTTGCACGGTTAAAGGAAGATATAAAGATCTGCGGTTTTTTAAGGTTTAGTTTTTCGAGGATATCCTTTTGCGTCAGCTTATCAGCAGTAGCGGTAAGCGCTATAACGGGGATATTTGGGAAATGATCCTTTAATCCCGCCAGCATTAAATATTCCGGGCGGAAATCATGGCCCCAGTGCGAAATACAATGCGCCTCGTCGATAGCTATTTGTGCCACCGGTACAGGTAGCGATTTTAAAAAGCTAACCAGGTTATTGCCGCTGCCAAACAAACGTTCGGGCGCCAGGTACAACAGTTTAATATGGTTGCTATTAAGCTTGCGGGTGATGTCGGCTTGCTCGTTAGGGCTTTGGGTTGAGTTTAAAAAGGCGGCAGGGATACCGGCCACATTCAGGCTATCCACACGGTCCTTCATCAAAGCTATTAAGGGAGATATAACAATGGTTAACCCATTCAATAAAACGGCAGGCAGTTGGTAACATAAGGACTTGCCGCCACCGGTTGGCATCAGCGCCATTACATCGCCGCCGCTTAAAACATGCTCAATGATAGCCTCCTGCTCATGCCTGAACTCGCTGTATCCGAAATATTTTTGTAAGGCCTGGGTTGGGGTCATGTACAAAGGTGCTGATTTTTGGGAGAATATGTATTGGTAAATACCAGATGTGGATAATTGCAAAAATCGTTACCTTCACTTTATATGTCGAAAAAACTACCATTGCTGTTTATCGGGTTGTGTTTTGCTGTGGCGGGGTTCGCGCAAAAATACAATCGCCCTCTCAGTTTTTAGGGTACCAGCTGGGAACGCAGTTTACTTACCAGTACCGTATAGCCGAATATTTTAAATATGTAGCCGCCGAAGCCAAAAATGTTAAGCTGTTACAATATGGCTCAACCAATGAGGGCCGACCTTTAATAGCCATGTTTATCGCCTCGACTGAGAATATTGGTAAACTGGATGAGATCCGTAAAAATAATTTAGCGCTGGCTGGTTTGCCTGATTCACATATTGCTACTGCACCTGTCGCTGCTGCTCTAAATCCAGTAATAGTATGGTTAAGCTATAATGTACACGGTAACGAGCCATGCTCAAGCGAGGCGGCTATGCAAACCTTATTTGATATGGTCGATCCGGACAATGCTAATGCTAAGAACTGGTTAAAAAACACAGTTGTGGTTATAGACCCCTGCCTGAACCCCGACGGGCATGAGCGCTATGTTAACTTCTATAATTCGGTAAAGGGTGCGTCGCCTGATATTAACCCAGCAGCACGCGAACACGCTGAACCCCGGCCTGGTGGCCGGGTAAATCATTACTATTTTGATTTGAACCGGGATTGGGCCCGGCAAACTCAAAAAGAAACGCAGGCAAGGGTAGGCTTATACAATTCGTGGTTGCCGCAGATACATGTTGATTTCCATGAGCAGGGATATAATGCACCCTACTATTTCGCCCCGGCTGCCGAGCCAATGCATAAAGATATAACTGCCTGGCAAAAACAGTTTCAAACCACTATAGGTAAAAACAATGCTAAATACTTCGATCAAAATGGCTGGCTGTATTTTACTAAAGAAGAATTCGATCTGCTATACCCATCCTATGGCGATACCTATCCTATTTACAACGGTTCTATCGGTATGACGTATGAGCAAGGCGGCATAGGTGCAGGCCTGGCTATTACTACCCGTACGGGCGATGTTTTAACTTTAAAGGACAGGATAGCTCACCACCATTCCAACGGCTTAAGCACGATAGAAACGGCATCGGCCAATGCTGCTAAAGCGGTGCAGGAGTTTAAAAAGTACTTTGATAACACCCGCACCAAGCCCGATGGCGATTATAAAGCTTACGTTATTAAAAGCACCAACGAAGATAAGTTAAACACGCTGGCCGACATGCTGCGCCGCAACGGTATTCAATACAGCTATGGTGTTAAAGAAACTGCATCCGGCTATAACTATTTCACGGGCAAAACAGAGCAATTTAATATTAATACGGGCGATATGGTGATCAGCGCCTATCAGCCAAAATCGGTACTGATGCATGTGCTGCTGGAACCTAATACCTTCGTAGCCGATTCGGTTACTTATGATATTACGGCTTTGGTCGTTACCTTACGCTTATGGCTTGCAGGCCTATAGCTTAAAGGAAGGGCTAAAAACATCGGCACAAAAAATAACAGATGTAACCCTTGCGCCACCGCCGGCTGTATCCAAACAACGGGCCTATGCTTATGTAGCCCAATGGCAATCGGTAAATGATGTTAAATTCTGGTAGAGCTGTTTAAGAAAAACATTAAAGTGCGGTATGTAGAAACGCCAATTGAAGCGGGGGTAAAAAGTTTGGAGCTGGGTCGCTTATTATAGCCAGGGCCGGCAACAATACCGATTCGTTTGATGATGATGTGCATAATGCGGCCAGTGCTGCGAGCCGAGAACTAACCCCGTTAACCAGCGGCTTTGTAGATAAGGGTGTCGACCTGGGGTCAAGCTCTATCCGTTATCTGCATCAGCCTAAAGTTATGGTAGTTGCGGGGCAGGAGGTTAACGCTGAAGCCATGGGCGAGATCTGGCACTTTTTTGAGCAGCAGCTGGGCTACCCGGTGTCGCTGGTTAACTACAGCAATTTAAACCGAACCAAGCTGGACGACTTTGATGTGGTGATATTCCCCGATGGTAACTATGATGGTTTCCCATCGGAAAAACTAACCACCGGGATAAAAGATGGCGGAAAGCTAATTGTACTGCAAGCTGCCGTGGAGCAGTTGGCGGGTAAAAAGACTTTAATATAAAGCGTAAGGATATTGACAGCACGCACATCAAACCATCAGCAAGAATATATGGTGACCGCGACCGTGAATCGATCAAAACCCGCGTGGCCGGTGCTATTTATAAGATCAACCTGGATAATACCCATCCGTTGGGTTTTGGCTATCCGGGTTATTATTACTCGCTTAAGCTAAGCGATGATATTTATAAGCTGATGGACGACGGCGACTGGAACGTAGGCACTATTAAAAAGGATGCTTATGTTGCCGGCTTCGTTGGCGAAAAAGCTAAAGATAAAATCAAAGACGGCTTGCTGCTCGGCGTTCAAAATATGGGCCGCGGCTCGGTTGTTTATATGGTTGACGATCCATTGTTCCGCAGTTTTTGGGAGAATGGGAAGTTATTGTTTAGTAACGCAGTGTTTATGGTGCAGTAGGTCAGTTGGCAGTAAATAGTTTGCAGTCGGCTTGAATAGGTTTGTGCCAGCTGCAAACTAATAACTGCAAACTAATTATTACCGCTTACCCTTCCGGCTTCGTCCTCTGCTCCGGTGCGGTGTTGTCGTTTTTTGATCGAAGAGTTACCAAAGTTGTAGGTAATATTAAGTTTAAGCAAACGGGTATCGCTTTTTTGTCTTACCATAAAGTTATTGGTCAGTTCGTGGCTGCTGATATCGTTACGCAGGGTGTTGAAAATATCGTCCAGGCCTAACTTTACGTTAAACTTCTTATTGTTGAATGACCGGCCAATTGCCGTACTTACGCTATATCTTGGAAATATATTAAATATACCATAGGTTAAGGCTGATCGATAATCAAAATTGATCTCGCCTTTAAAGCCGGCGAATAATAAGTTTTGTGTAGTCTTGAAAACAAATGCCTTACGGCCATTATCAATATTGCCGCCATTTATACCGTTTGATTTAAAGCCCAAATAGAAGCCGTTAAAATTAAAGCTGCCTGTCCACCAGTTAAAAATGTTATAAGGCGAATATATATTAATGTTATAACCGGTTTGTGTTTCCGGTTTTGGTGTGTCTCGAACGATTTATTGCCCCGGGTTAATATCAGCTCTACGTTGGCATCGGTTGTTTTGCTATAACCTACGGTTACTTCGATAGTTTTGTTGTAAACATAACCCAGCTCAAAATTATTAGTGTATTGCGGCTTTAAAAACGCATTACCGGCTGAATAGGTATAAGGATCGAGATAATATATAAATGGGTTTAGATCATCATAGCCTGGCCTGTCTATCCGGCGGCTGTATGAAAAGTTAAGCTCGTTTTTCTTGCTCAGTGTTTGATTAATGAAAACACTTGGGAAGAAATTAAGGTAACTGCGGTCAACCGGTGTGCTGCCCAGTAGGTTACCGTTTGATTGCGTATACTCGGTACGTACACCTAACTGTATCGAGCCAGATTTATATTGTTTGTTCAAGTTTACATAACCCGCATCAATTTTTTCGGTATAAATAAAACGATTAGAGCGCGATGCATCATTAAAATAATCTCCGCCGTTTGATTTCTGTGCCTGCAAGTCATTATCCGTTTTTACGCTGCTAAACTTCACACCTGCTTCAAACTTAACCGTTTTGCTTAGCGGTTTGGCGTAATCGGCTTTGCCGCTATAAATTTCAATAGTAGAGGGAGTTTGGTTGCGCAATAATAATGGTGCGTGCTGTTTAGTGCCGTCAGGTAAAAAGTAATCGGTATTATAATCGGCATTAGTGTTATTGTTAAACTTAGAGTAGTCCAGGTCAACACTCAATTCCTGTCCCGGGGTATCCAGCTTTAAACGATCGTTAAGGTTGATAGCATAATTTTTATACGACTGGTTAATTACGGAGTTGGTAGTTAATGACGAATCGGCCACGCCAGGCTGCCTGCCAATATTGGTATGGTTATAATTACCATCGTTCTCAGAGTTTTTATAGCCATTTACTACTACACCGATGGTGTGTTTGGCGGTTAAATCCGTGTCGGCACCAATATTAAAGTTATTATAGTGGTTGGTTTGCGGCATTTGCGATACCTGGCTAAAATAGGTGTTGGTGCCCCCATTTGTAATAACGCGCTCAATACCAAAATCGCGGTAACGCGGATTATCACCATGGCTAAAAGTGCCGAATAGGTTAAGATTACCTTGTTTATGATTTAAGTTAAGGCTCAGGTTATCCCTTACGCGGCTATTGCGGCCAACGCCTGCAGTTGCGCTGCCGTTTGTGCCAGCCTGCTTATTCTTTTTTAATTTGATATTGATAATGCCGGAGTTGCCCGCAGCATCGTATTTGGCTGATGGATTGGTAATGATCTCGATAGACTGTATAGTAGTGCCGTCTGTCGAGCGTAAAAGGCTGGCCAGTTGTGTAGAGGTTAGATAAGTCAATTTATCATTGATCATCACGGTAACACCCTGTTTGCCCTTAAGGCTGATGTTATCGTCTTTATCAACAGTAACACCTGGCGCGCGCTCCAATATCTCCATTGCTGTATTGCCTGCCGCCATAACACTGTTTTCAACATTCATTACGGTGCGGTCTATCTTGCGTTCTATCAATGGCCGGGTAGATGTTATGGTAACCGTATTTAAAGCTTTAACATTGGCACGCGTTTTTAAAAGCGGAACGTTCACCGCCTCTGTATTAACCGTAAATACGGCACTCATGGCAGCGGTATAACCTACTGTGGTAGCTTTTATTATATATTCACCGGGTTTAATGTTATCAAAGGTATAAGCGCCCGCATCATTGGTTAGGGTGCCTTTTACTACTGTAGAATCCTTGGCACGTAATAAACTTATAGTGGCATAATCCATGGCAGCGCTTTGGTCGTTTACCAGCTTGCCGGATATTGTTCCGGGCGGCTTTGCATTTTGGGCAAATGCTGTGGCTGTGCCAAGTATAAGCAGCAGGGTATAATATATATAAGTAATTGTTGTTTTCATGGTTTGGCAGGTGTAGTTGGGCAATAATTATCCCTTTAAAAGATTTGTGTTTCTTTTTTAATAGTATAGTTTATTAATGTTTGATGTTTAAACTAACCGGGTTGATCCCGATTATTGTGCGCCACGCAGTAGCGTACACTTTTGTAGTAAGATGCAGATACCTGCTAAAAGGTTACAAACTATTTTTAACTTTTTAATGCCGGTATAAATGGCGCCACAATATCATTAAAAAAGAAAAGGGCACAGGGCTGCTAACTACAGCGGTTTTTTGGGGTGAACGGTTTGTGGATGAGGTTACTAAATTAATATATAAGGCAAATATAAGCCCGCTGCAAAGCAGCAGAATATACCTTATATATATAGCAAACGCCTTCACTATTTTGCTTTTATTGTTTTTGTTGAATCTGGTTTTGCCGCAGGCGTTGTAACCAGCGTATCAATTCGGCAGCCTAATCCATCGGCTGTCATTACAAATGCCGCCGAATTTAGCTCTGTTGATCTTTTATTGGTCTCATTACATCCGTTAATATCAACAGTGCCGTTAATATAGCGGTTTATCTCATGGTCAATCACCAGAGTTGCATTCAATGGAACTTTCAAAGTAAGTTCAACACTTTGGTCATGCCAGCCGGCGTTTGGTGCAAATTGTAGGTAGCGGTCAAACTTTAAAACAGAATCCTGTTGCGTGAATATGTATTTAGTGTTACGTGCATTTATTAATGCGTCATCATAATGACTGCCTTTGGCGCGGAAGGTTTCTACCAACACCGGCTGACTAACATCGCTACGTTCTATATTAATAGATATACTGTTTCTGTCAAAGTCTTCAAAGTTATCACCATCA
>NZ_JABFCR010000005.1:0-57823 GCF_013087555.1 Mucilaginibacter humi | reverse complement strand
ACTTAGTTATACTATCATGAAAGTAAAAAATAAATTGCGTTTAGGGTTCGGCTTCTTATTTGTCATTGGTACTCTTTTTTGGCTGTGTTTCCTTGTTTTACATTAACGGATCTCTGACAGCGCCAAGGTGATTTTTAAAGGATAACTATAAACCTTGAAGGTGACAAAATGAGTACCAGCCGTGGCTGGAGCGTAGAGATGCACGAATACCGGAGGACCTGCCAGGCAAGATTGACGAACTGCGCTATTACCTCACCGCTATCGCCCCTGAAACCAGCGACAGCGAGTTTACTGGAAAGACTACCAGGCACGTGTAAATAACGAGCTGGTGGCCATACTGGGTAACTTTGTAAACCGCGTTATGATATTAATGCACAAGTTTTATGATGGAAAGGTTGAAGCCGCGACAGCTACCATAAACTTTACCGACGATAACCTGAGCAAGGAGATAGGCGGTTTTTACGATGAGCTACAGGCAAATTTTGAAGGCTACAAATTTAGGCAGGCCCAGCAAACTATGATGGAAATTGCACGCCCGGGTAACCGTTACCTTACCGAGAAAGAGCCGTGGAAAACAATTAAAACCGATCCTGAAGGTGCTAAAGACGCGTTGCATAATTGCCTGATATTGATAGGCCATTTGGCTACATGCCTGCAGCCATTTTTACCGGGCACCGCCAAAAAGATCTTCGCGATGCTGAACCTGCCTAAGGACCAATTATTTTTTGATGAAGATTTTGTCCTCGGCTACCGGGCACCAGTTAAATGCACCGTCATTACTGTTTGAAAAAATAGAGGACGACCTGATAGCCCGCCAGGTACAAAAGCTGATCAACAAAAAAGCCGCTATTGAAGGGCCTGCTGTAGTCGAAGCAATGCCGGTTGCCCCGGCCAAGGAAAATATAGTTTTCGACCAGTTTGCCGCTATGGATATCCGCATAGGTACCATACTTACCGCCGAAAAGGTTGCCAAAACCAAAAAGCTGATGAAACTGACCATTGATACCGGCATAGACCAGCGTACAGTAGTATCGGGCATTGCCGAACATTTTGAGCCCGAAGGTATAATTGGCCAGCAGGTAAGCATATTGGTAAATTTAGAGCCCCGCGAAATAAAAGGCATACTATCACAAGGCATGATTTTAATGGCTGAGAATGCCGAGGGTAAACTCAATTTTGTATCACCTGTAAACTGGATGCCTAACGGCTCGGGTGTACGGTAGTGGATGTGCAAATGGATTTAAATTTGCGCTTTAGATAATCATCTATAATTTGCACATTTGCACATCTGCATATTTGCAAATCAAATGGTCCCGTAGTTCAACGGATAGAATAGGAGTTTCCTAAACTCTAGATATGAGTTCGATTCTCGTCGGGACCACGTTTAAAAACAAATAAACTCTGTAAGTTAATGACTTATGGAGTTTATTGTTTTTTGCCAACAACAATCCAATTTTTAAATAAGCAGTATCATCCTGTTTAATCTAAATTAAGCGGTAGCCACAGGCAATGTAAAACTAAACCGACTACCGACACCAACTTCACTTTCTACACTAATATCACCACCCTGTGCTATTATAAATTCTTTTGATATCGCTAAACCTAATCCTGATCCCGATTTGTTTTGACCATCGGTTGGTACCGGAAATATCGATCAAACAACCGTTCCTGATATTGTGCATCTATTCCTTTGCCAAAGTCTTTCACAGAAAATTCTACCATGTTTTGTTTTTTCGTTACATTGACGATGATCTTTGATTTGGCATGGCTGTAACGTAAGGCGTTAGATAGAAAGTTCACCATCACCCGGGCGGTCTTTTCTACATCTGCATAAACATCCGGGGTGTTGTCTTCAATAATCTGATCAATGATAATCTCTTTTTGATCTGCTTCAAACTTTACCGCTTTAACAGCATATTCCAAGATTTGTTCAGGTCGGGTTCCGACAAAGTTTAATTGAATATTACCGGTTTCAACTTGAGAAAGGTCAAGTAATTCGTAAGTTATTTTTAGTAAACGCTCAGCATCACCGGCAATATGTTTAACCAATTGACTTTGCTCGTCGTTAAGGCCGCCTATCCTATCATCGCCCAGTAGTTTAGCGCTCATTTTTATGGCTGATATCGGCGTTTTAAGTTCATGCGATATAGTTGCTATGAAATTGCTTTTGGCCTCGTCGCGCTCTTTAAACTCGGTAATATTACGTAATACATAAACTTTACCTGCCGACTTTAAGGCTTTCACTATAGGTGCGGTGTCGTCCGGTGATAAATTAGGGACAGAAATTTCACGGGTTTCCAACTGAAAGTGCGAATCCTTTCCATCCGCATAAATTTTAAAAGGTTTATTACTATTTCCACCTTCAACAATTGATCTGAACAAGTCGTTGCTCCCGGCAATTGCTGTTATGGTTTTTCCCTCTGTACTCTCATCCTTTAAACCTAAAATGGTTTTGGCTGCTGTATTTATAAATAATATTTCCTCCTTTTCGTTTATACCGATAATAGCATCCTGCATTTGTTCTATAATTGTCTCTATCCGCCGTTTTTCGGACATTATCTTTGAAAGGTTGCTGTTTTCCCACTCATCCAATCGCCAGGCCATGTCATTAAAAGCGTTTGCCACTTCTGCAAACTCGTCGTTTTGATCAAAATGGATACGTTGTTTATAATTCTTTTTAGCAATCTCCCTGATACCATCAAGCAAAGAATTTAAAGGGTTAGAAATTATGCCTGGAAAATTTACGCTGAAGCTAAATAAAATAAGGAAGGTAATAGCGCCCGCTATGCCCGGAAAACACTTGCATCTTCAACCGATTGATGGGCCTTGTCGTTTTTAAGAACTATGGCACGCAGGTTTACGTTGTCAATTGTTCGCAGATGTTTGCGTGCTTCTCTCTCTGCTAATTTAAGTCGCTCACGTGGCGCAGTAACATATTGCAATTCGTTAAAGGCTTTGCGCAAGTTCTTTACCGCTGCCAATTCGCCCGGCTCGGTTACATTATGTTCTTCCTTGATAAGTTGTCTATTAAAATCTGCCGATGCTTCCGGACTAAGCGGCAGGTCATGCTCATCAAGAATGGTTCGCATTTCTTTAGTGAAGTTCAAAGTCTTATAGTTATCCTTTAAAATCACCTTGGCGCTGTCAGAGATCTCGTTAATGTAAAACAAGGAAACACAGCCAAAAAAGAGTACCACGACAAATAAGAAGCCGAACCCTAAACGCAATTTATTTTTTACTTTCATGATAGTATAACTAAGTCAATTTCTGTGGATGCTATATTTTTAAGCAGTCCGTTAAATATGGGTGTTCTTATTATTACCTGGAACAGGCTTAAATGGGGTTTGCCAATACAGATAGTTGTTATCTCGCGGTCTTTGGCTACCTGCATAATAGTTTGGGTTATTTGGTCGCTTTTTACTTTCATAACTTCAGCACCCAATTCGGTAGCCAACTTAAAATTATTAATTAAATAGCGCTGTTTGTCCAACTTTATCTTGTCAAGACTTTCGCTGCTGCTTTGAACGTAAAGCACTATCCATGGCGACCGATAATAGGATGCCAAACGTGCAGTTTTACGGATTACAACCTTGGATGTTTCTGCATTGGATGATATACAGGCCAGAACCGTTCTTGCCGCAATTTAATCTGTTTAGGTACTTCTATATCAATTTTTCGCTCTAAGTGGTGTGCTACTTCCTTTAACGCTATCTCTCTTAGCTGCAATATCTTTTCGCTGCGAAAGAAGTTTTGTAAGGCCCGTTCGACTTTTGATTTATCGTAGATCTTGCCATCTTTAAGGCGATCTATTAATTCGTCGGCGGTTAGATCGATATTCACAATCTCATCTGCCATTTCCAATACCTTATCAGGTATGCGCTCGTTTATCGGTATACCAGTGATCTTTTCTATCTCCTCATTAAGGCTTTCAAGGTGCTGGATATTTACGGCGGATATTACGTTGATGCCAGCCTCTAATATGTCAACCACATCCTGCCAGCGCTTGGTGTTCTTGCTGCCTTCAATATTGCTATGTGCCAGTTCATCCACTATCACAACTTCCGGATGACGGTTAAGTATGGCCTTAAGGTCCATTTCTTCTAGCTCCTTACCCTTGTAAAATATTTTACGGCGTTGAATTAAAGGTAAGCCTGCTAATAAGGCGTGGGTCTCTAATCGGTTATGGGTTTCTATATAACCAATCTGTATATCGATGCCATTGCGTAGTAATGAATGCGCTTCCTGTAACATACGGTAGCTTTTGCCTACACCAGCACTCATACCGATATAAATTTTGAACTTACCACGCCCGGAGCTTTTTATCAGTTCTAAAAAATGCGCTACAGACTGCTCTCTATTTTCTTCCATAATTAACCTGTAAACCTATAAAAGGGGATGTAAAAAACACCCCCTTTTGCATACTCACATTTAACTAACTAATCAACAACAATTAGTATGTCGCGTATGCTTTATCTTCATTTTATTTCAATTGATCAAGTGCAACATTTAATTTAAGTACATTAACTTTTGATGGACCGAATAAACCCATTAACGGGCCTTCTGTGTGTTTTTTAACCAACTCGACTACCTTGTTCTCATTTAACTTTCGGTAAGCAGCTACGCGCTTAATTTGAATGGTTGCAGCTTCAGGCGATACGTCAGGATCAAGACCGCTGCCTGATGCAGTGACCATTTCAGAAGGAATATCGCTGCGTTTTAAATATGGGTGGTATTTTAAAAGGGTATCAATGCGGTTGGCTACGTCTTTTAAATAACCAGGATTACTGGGGCCCTTATTAGAACCGGCAGAACCTGCAGCATTGTAGCCAACTGCCGATGGCCTGCCCCAAAAGTATTGTGGTTTGGTAAAGCTTTGACCAACTGCCGCATAACCGACAATTTTGCCGTTTACTATAATTGTTTCGCCGTTACCGACGCCTTTAGATAATTTGCCTGCAAAGGCAATAAATATAGGATAAATAACACATAATAGTACGGTAAGCACTACGGTAAGCCTTATGGCTTGTATGATGTATGTTTTCATAGTTTTATAACATTATAGAAATAACCATATCAATTAATTTGATCCCGATAAAAGGCGCTATTATACCGCCGGCACCATAGATCAATAAGTTGCGGCGAAGCAATGCGCTTGCACCAATGGGCTTGTATTCAACACCTTTTAACGCCAACGGTATCAGCATTGGGATAATGATAGCATTAAATATCACTGCGGAAAGGATAGCACTTTCGGGGCTATGTAACCCCATAATGTTAATGCTTGCCGGGGCGGGTATAGATGCCATAAACAAAGCCGGAACAATGGCAAAGTACTTAGCCACGTCATTAGCTATGGAAAAAGTGGTTAGCGTTCCTCTTGTAATTAGCAATTGTTTGCCTATCTCAACAATCTCTATTAACTTAGTTGGGTCATTGTCAAGGTCTACCATGTTGCCGGCTTCTTTTGCTGCCTGGGTACCACTGTTCATTGCTACACCCACATCCGCCTGTGCAAGTGCCGGGGCGTCATTGGTGCCGTCACCCATCATAGCAACCAGTTTGCCGTTTGCCTGCTCTTCGCGGATGTAGCGCATCTTGTCTTCGGGCTTTGCTTCAGCAATAAAATCATCAACTCCAGCCTTATCCGCAATAAATTTGGCAGTAAGCGGGTTATCGCCGGTTACCATCACTGTTTTTATGCCCATTTTACGTAAGCGCTCAAAACGTTCGGCAATACCGGGTTTAATAATATCCTGTAGTTCTATTACACCCAAAATGTCATTATTTTGCGCTACAACTAAAGGCGTACCACCATTCGAGGCAATGCTTTAACCCGCTCTTCCACATTTGCAGGCACTTCCTTATTTGCTTTATGTGCCATTGTGCGGATAGAATCAAATGCACCCTTACGAATAGATTTGCCGTCCGGCGTGTCAATACCGCTTGATCTTGTTTCGGCGGAGAATTTGATGAATACCGCGCCTTGAGGGACTTGTAATGAGAGGTCGGCCAATTCTATAATTGATTTACCTTCCGGGGTTTCGTCGGCTAATGATGATAGGGCCGATGCTTTAATCATATCGGCTTCGTTTACACCTTCGGCGGCCCAAAAATGGGTAGCTTTACGGTTGCCTATTGTTATTGTACCGGTTTTATCCAATAATAAAACATCAATATCGCCTGCTGTCTCAACAGCTTTACCCGATTTGGTTATTACGTTTGCGCGTAATGCCCTGTCCATTCCCGCAATACCGATAGCCGATAATAAGCCGCCGATAGTTGTGGGTATCAGGCAAACGAATAAAGATATGAGCGCGGCTATGGTTATAGGCGTATTTGCATAATCTGCAAATGGTTTAAGCGTAACGCACACAATAACAAATATCAACGTAAAGCTTGCTAACAAGATAGTTAGAGCTATCTCATTTGGTGTCTTTTGGCGCGACGCACCTTCTACCAATGCGATCATTTTATCCGGGAAGCTTTCGCCGGGCTGGGTGGTAACCTGTACCTTGATCTGGTCAGACAAAACCTTTGTGCCACCTGTTACTGAAGATTTGTCGCCGCCGGCTTCGCGGATAACCGGAGCCGATTCGCCGGTAATGGCCGATTCGTCTATAGTTGCCAGGCCTTCAATTATTTCGCCATCGGTAGGTATGGTATCACCGGCTTCACAAATAAACACATCACCTTTTAGTAATTGGTTTGATGAACGGGTAACTATCTCTCCTTTAGCTAACACAACTTTAGCGGGTGTGTCTTCACGAGTTTTACGCAAGCTGTCAGCCCGGGCCTTACCGCGTGCTTCTGCTATGGCTTCTGCAAAATTTGCAAATAATACGGTAAGCAGTAAAATAATAAAAATGATGACATTGTAAATGAACGAACCCTGCCCGTGATGGCTAAAGCTATATACGCTCATGTAAAGCATGATAGCAGTGCCTATCTCCACGGTGAACATCACCGGGTTACGCATCATGATCTTTGGGTTTAGTTTTACGAACGACTGTGCCAGCGCGGTTTGTACTAATGCAGGTTCAAATAATTTATTAGATTGAGTTTTCATTTTTTTGAGCGATTATTTAAGCATTGAAAAATATTCGGCGATAGGCCCTAAAGCCAGCGCGGGGAAGTATGACAACGCGTTTAAAACTAAGATGACAGCAAACGTCATTAAGCCAAAAGTTACTGTATCAACCTTTAAAGTACCTGCAGATTCAGGTATAAATTTCTTTTGAGCCAATAAACCTGCTATTGCTATCGGGCCAATTATTGGCAGGAAACGACCCAGATCAGTACAAACCCGGTTGAAACGTTCCACCAGATATTATTATCGCCCAAACCCTCAAACCCTGAACCGTTATTTGCGTTTGCCGAAGTGTATTCGTACAGCATTTCAGAAAAGCCATGATAGCCCGGGTTATTCAGCCACGCCGACGGTTTTACGGCCCAATCAACTGCCGGATGAGCTACAAATACATAACTGGCTAATGCCGTACCTGCCATGATCAGCAAAGGACTTAATAGTGTGATGAGGGCTGCTATTTTTACTTCACGGGCCTCAACCTTATGCCCCAAAAATTCGGGCGTACGGCCTACCATAAGACCAGAAATAAAGACTGCGATAATCAGGTAGATAAAGTAATTTAACAAGCCAACACCACAGCCTCCAAAGAAGCCGTTTATCATCATGGCCAACAATTGCCATAGGCCGGTTAATGCCATGGTACTATCGTGCATTCCGTTTACAGAACCTGTCGACGTTACAGTGGTTAAAGTACTCCAGTAAGCTGTCGCTGCGGGGCCAAATCTTACCTCTTTACCTTCCATTGCGCCGCTGTGTTGGGTTACGCCCATTTTGGCGATCAACGGGTTACCACCCAATTCGCTGCTTATAGTTGGTAACATTAGCATAAATACGCCAACCATCATCACCCCAAACATAACCCAGCCTAATTTTTTGCGGCGAATGTAAAAGCCGAAAGCTAAGATCATAGCTACGGGGATAATAAACTGAGAGACGATCTCGGTCATATTTGTAAGGTAGTTCGGGTTCTCTAACGGATGTGCAGAGTTTGCACCGAACCAACCGCCGCCGTTTGTGCCTAAATGTTTAATGGCGATCATTTGTGCTGCAGGCCCGCGGGACAGGTTAACCGTATCGCCTTGCAGCGAAATAAATTTATCCTTACCTGCATAACTGCTTGGCGTGCCATTAAAAGCTAAAACGATAGCCACGATTACAGATAGCGGCAACAATAAACGGGTAATAGCTTTTACAAAGAAATTCCAGAAATTACCAAGGTCTGTTGTGGTTTTATCTCTGAACGCTTTAAACACAGCAACGGCTGAAGCAATCCCTGTAGCCGCACTCGCAAAATGTAAAAACATAAAGATGAAATGCTGTGTGAGATAAGTGGCGCCAGATTCGCCTGAATAATGTTGCAGGTTACAGTTTACTACGAAACTGATAATGGTATTGAAAGCGAGATCTGGTGTTTGGCCGGGGTTACCGTCAGGATTAAGCGGCAACTTATCCTGGTACATTAAAGCGAAAAAGCCATATACCAACCAAAACAGGTTAATGGTCATCATGGCTTTCAAAAACTGTTTCCAGTTCATGGGGGCATCCGGGTTGATGCCAGACAGTTTAAAGATGCCTCTTTCAAGAGGTTTTAAAAAATCAGTCCAAACCTTTTCGCCGGCAAACATTTTTGCCAAATACTTACCCAGGGGTATAGCTATTAAAAGCGTGATGACGAAGGATGCAATGATTCCAAGTAATTCAGTGTTCATTGTTTTGTTAATTAAAAGTTTTCGGGTTTAAGCAGCACATATACCATGTATATAAAAACCGCAATAGAGATGATGAATAATGCGAACATAGCTTTCAGATTTTTTCGAACCAGTTGATGGATTTAAAAATGAACCACCAGCATACCAGGATGGCGAGGAAAAGAATTAAAGTGATCATAGTTTTTTATTTGTTAGCCTATTACCAAAACTGGCACCAGCTTTAAAATAAAACTTCAATCATCTGATAATCAATGTATTAATTTTTTACAAAGACGCATTAAACAAAAAGACCCTACCAAAATGGAAGGGTCTTTTTATCAAATGAGCAGGGTTGTTTAAGAGATGGTATAATGTTCCAGTTTACGGTAAAGTGTAGTTAAACCAATGTTTAACAACCTCGCGGCTTCGGTTTTATTACCATGTGTATGGTTTAGTACTTTATAGATATGCTGTTTTTCTATTGATTCAAGGTCCATAGCATTTGCATCAATGTGGGTGGTCCTAAATTCAATAGGCAATAAATCAACACCTATAACCCCCTTTTCGGCTAATATTACAACGCGTTCAATTACATTCTTCAACTCGCGCACATTGCCTTTCCAATGATGCTGTGTGAGGACGTGGATAAACTCATCACTCATGCGTTCAATGCGGGTGTTTATTTTAGCTGCAAACTGTTTAAGGTAATGTTTGGCTATAAGTTCTATATCATCTTTACGTTCATTTAACGAGGGAAGGTTGATGGTGAAAACAGACAGCCTGTAAAATAAGTCTAAACGAAATCTGTTTGCTTCGGCTTCCTTTTGCAGATCGCGGTTGGTAGCCGCCAGTATGCGGATGTTAACTTTGGTGGTTTGAGTATCTCCAATTTTTATAAAGGTACGGCTCTCTAACACGCGTAGTAGTTTGGCTTGTAGTTCCAAGCTCATTTCGCCTACCTCATCTAAAAATATGGTTCCGTTATTAGCTTCTTCAAACAGACCTTTTTGTCTTTAACGGCGCCGGTAAATGATCCGGCTTTGTAGCCAAATAGTTCACTCTCTAATAACCCGGAGGGGAAACTACTGCAATTAACAGCCACAAAAGGTTGCAATTTACGGCTGCTTTCATAATGGATAGATTCGGCAAAAACTTCTTTACCGGTGCCGGTTTCGCCCAATAATAGAACGGTTGTATCTGTTGGTGCTACCTTTTTCGCAACAGCTATCGCCTCGCGTATCGCTTTTGATTTTCCGAGGATGTGGTCAAAGCTATATTTGCCTGTTATACGCGCTTCCGTGTTGAGTACACGTAATTGAAATTGAGCTTTTTCCGCTGCTTTATAAACTAACGGGATAATCTTGTCATTATCATCTCCTTTGGTGATATAGTCAAATCCGCCGTTTTTAATAGCCTGAACGCCATCTGCTATAGTTCCGTGGGCGGTTAAATTAATGACCTCAACATAAGGTTTCTTTTCTTTAATGAGCTTGACTAGTTCAACTCCATTGATGTCCGGTAATTTCACATCGCTTATTACAACGTGGATATCTTCCAGCATTAGAGTTTTTAAACCTTCCTTAGCTGTATAAGTTTTGAAAAGATGAAAGCCTTCCAGTTCTAATACCCTTGCAATTAAGGCCGCAAGTCCCTGTTCATCATCAATGATGAGAACATTTGCTGATTCTGTTATTTTGGTTTGCATAAAAAGCTATTAGCTAAAAGAAGGCCTAATATATAATAATCGTTAAAGTTACTTTAATGAGCTGTGGGATAAGTCTTTTAACTTTAGATTGTCGGCAATCATTTCTAAAACCCTTTCAAAAGTACAGATCATTTTATCATTTTGGGGTGATAATTCACTCACAATAGAAGGACTTGAATTTATGAAGTCAACTATCTTAAGAAAATCTTCTGCAAAAAGATTCGATAATTGAGGTAGTTGTCCATATATAACAAAAAAGGAGCGATCACATCGCCCCTTTCTTATTTTATACTTTTCGGTAAGCATTACTTTGTATAAATATCCAACGCTTTACCTTTTTCATATCATCATAATCAACAAACCAGCCTTTAAGCGGTTTTCCACCTATAGCCAATTTGCTAATGTTTTTGCCGCTTCCTTTTTTGTTGATGGTAAACGTCTTGCCATCGCCAAGCTGCATTTCCACTTTGTCGAAAATAGGGACCGATACAATATATTCAGGATCTGTAGGTGAATAAGGGTAGATGCCCATCGCATTAAAGACATACCATCCTGTAAGCGAGCCATAGTCATCCATTCCTGCCAATGCAAGTCCTTCGGGACCCATACCGTAATATTCTGACAAGAGTTTGGTAAGGATAGCCTGCGATTTTTCAGGCTTGTTTACGAAGTAATAAAGATAAGGGTAATTAAAGTCGGGCTGGTTACCCATACAGAACTGCCCCAAAAAACATGAAAGGTTATCCTTTGCATAACCACCCCATGGAATGGTGAAAAGCGAATCTAACTTAAGCTCGAAGTCTTTAGGGCTTTTGTACAGAGCGATAAGTCCTTTAGTATCATGCGGTACAAAGAATGATGCCTGCCGGCGTTTGCCTCGCGGTACATAAATTCGTAGTAGGGATAGGAAGGGTTGAACGGTGTGACCCATTTTCCGTCAGCAAGGCGGCCTCTCATAAACCCGGTTTGGGCATCAAATACCTTCTTATAGTTTTGGCTGCGGTTCATCATGGCGTTATACGTATCCTTATCGCCAAGCACCTTAGCCAGTTGTGCTACCGAATAATCCGAATAAGCAAATTCAAGCGTTTTGGTGGTTCCGGCGGTAGATACAGTTTCCGTGGTTGGGTTCGGAATGTTTACTTCAGCCACATATCCCAGTTTAAGATAGTCGTCGTTATGAGGCACGGGTGTCCTTACACCATTACCAGAAGGTGTATTGGCGTTATTAAGCATCAAACTATATGCTTTTTGGACATCGTAGCCCTTAACGCCGCGTGCATACGCACCGGCTATATATGATGAAGCGAAATCACCATGAAACGAAGTAGACAGGAACCCTGTACGCTCGCCGGCAAGGATCATCGATTTGATAACGTTATTACTGACGTCGGGCAGAAGCATATTCAACATAACAAGCTGCGTGCGGAAAACATCCCATAAACCCGGGCCCCGGTAAACATCAAATCCGGGCACTGTATCCCTTGGCGCAGCCATGGTAACCGGCGCATCGCCCCTGGGCTCGCCGTCTGCCGCCGCCACCAATTGCTATTTTACCATTAGCGTCACTTATAAGGCTTGGGTACCAAAACTGCCTGTAAAGGCATGAATAGAACATCTCCTTTTGTTTTTTTGTCCCGCCGGTAACCTTTATCCTGCCCAACAGATTTTCCCAGCTTTGATCGGCCTCCTTATAAACCCGGTTGAAGGTTTTGTTTGCTATTTCTGTAGTATAGTTAGCTTTTGCACCATCGGCACTAACGCTCGAAAGGGCAATTTTAACTTCTAACGGTTTCACGGATTGTTCGAAACTTATAACCGGGACATCAATGTTCCCGGTAAGTTTCCGCTGGCCGCCTGCTCCCTGGCCGCTGCGCGGGATATCGGGCTGGTTAGGGTTACGTTTGCTGATATCAATACTTTTGATCTTATGGTTCATCACGGCATAAAAATACAGGTTGCCCTGTTTTCCCGTAACTGCATAATCGCCGGCCTTATTAATTTCCCGTGCTGCTGCCACCGCCTGAGTGTACAAGATCAAATGCGAGTTTTTATCCCGGCCGCCTAAGTAGGTGTATTTATAGTATGCGCACCGTTTGGTGGCGGTTAGCTCTGCCTTAATATTGTAGCGGCTTAACAGCACCCGGTAGTACCCCGGATGTGCCGCTTCGTTTGCATGGCTATAAGCTGAAGCAAAGTCATCAGCGGTGAAATTTTTACCTTCTAACGGCATAATGGGGATGTTAAGCTGGCCCCAATCGGTCCCGCTTGTTTGTGCGAAAGCTTTAATGGTGCCAACCTCGTACTCATAACCGCTACCACTGCCATAAGTAGTAACCGGAACAGCTTGTACCATGCCAAATGGTGTAGTAGCTGCAGGCCCGTCAAGGCCGTTCCACGTGCGCCATGGCGGATCATAGCCAAGCAACTTGGGGTCAGTTAAAACTGTTGTGCCTATCAGCGGGTTTACATAATTGGTAAGGCGGATTTTGGCCTGTCCGTAAGTTAGAGCCGGCAAGACAATCCCGGCCAAAATAAGGCTCCTTATTTTTTCATAATTATTTAAAGTAAAAAATATGCAGGTTATAAACTTGGTAGTTTTTATAATATAAAACTAATAAAAAGAAAAGATGAGTAACAAAACAGTAACAAGAATACTACCGATAAAAACAGCTAATAAAAAAGGATATTAATGTTTTAATACAGATTTTGAGTATAAATACTCAACTATATCGATTGCGTAGAAATGCCAATATACAGTTGCCTAAAACCGACCCGGACAGAAATTTGATTATAGGTTTGTTGCAATTTTGTTTTTATAGAATTGAGAAATAATAATTAAAAAATGGTAAAGCCATAAAAATAATGCGGGACTTACAGACACCATTAAATATTTTAGCTTAAACAAAAACGAAGGCTTCCGATCCATATATTCCGACAACATTTTAATAATGTCGGCATAGCTGTTAGTTTCAATGCCAAAACATTTGCGCCATATAAACAGCCCTTCGCCATAGCTATCAAGGTACTCCATGGTCTCATTACCCCATTTGCTTAGTAAAATTTGCTTAAAATCGGTGTTTCCCAATGTATTAGAAGATAACCGGGTATCCGGGTGCATATTTATTTGTACTAATGCATCAGGTATTGATTTTACTTTTAAATTCAATTCAATTAAGCGCCGGCAAAGGTCATAGTCTTCCATTCTGCGCAGGCGTTCGTCAAAAAACAGATTGTTATCAATAAAAATTTTTTTGTTGATAATGATAGATGAACATGACATCATCATTAGCCCTTTGCTGTGCCGTACTTTGTCATATTTATAATACCGGTACATTTTAAATGGGTATGGATATATATTAGCTTCGTTAGCGCAGTACAACAGTGCCAGCCCGGCATCATTTAACAGGTATTGTACACGTGTTGCCAGGCTGTTGTTCAATAATTCGTCATCATCATCAAGCAAACAAACAAATTGTCCTTTAGCTATTTTAAGTCCATCATTACGCGCGCCTGATGCAAAAGGCTTTGCGCTATGCAGGTATTGCCAGGCTATGTCAGGATGCGACCTTTCAAAATCTTGCAAGGTTTTTTCAACACCATTGCTAAACGCAGGGTCGGGGTTGTTATCAACCACCATTACCTCCATATTTTTAACAGCATTTTTTACAACTGATAATAATGCTCGTTCTAAAAGGCGCGGACGGTTGCGGGTAGGTATAAGTACGGTTACCAATGTGCTGTTACCGTTCATATATTTATTTGGGGCTTCCCTGTTTTGTTTATACATTTAGCATTCAATAATACTAAAATTTTCAGGCAAGCAAAATGCTTGCGGCATTAATGCTAACCATCCAACAACTTAAAAAACCTACCCTGCCGAGCAGGTAACATTAGTTTTATTAGCAAGGCTATACTTTAATACCGTAACACCAAATGAGGTTATAAATTTTATAACCGAAACTACTATTAACTGGCCCCTTTTATATAAAATTACCCGCGCACATGGCTTGCGGTCTTTTATTTACTTTATTATTAAACAGCATGCTATTATTACCACCCAACAGTTTGAAGGTAGGCTGCAAAGCAGTTATGATAAAATAAGGCGGCAAAACTTGACAATGGCTATCGCCGCTTCTAAGATACTGAGCGATCTTAAGAAACAGGGCATTGTAATAATACCGTACAAAGGGCCTTTTTTTTGCATATAGCTATTACGGCGACATTGCCCTCAGAGAGAGTACTGACCTTGATTTTTTAGTAGCTCAAAATGATGTTGATGAAATTGAAAGCTATTTTATCGGCAATAATTATTTGGCTAAAACTACTGTACCTAAGGCATACCTAAAATATTATAAGCAGCACTTTAAAGATATTGTTTACCGAACCCCGTGCGGTCGTGGCGCTTTTAGTGTGGAGATGCATTGGCGGTTAATGGAAAAATTTTCAGGAGATTATCCTTCATATGATTTTTTTCTGCAGCACTTAAAGCCTAATGCACTGGGTGGATTAAAAGTAAATAAACTATCACCTACTTATGATCTGATAGCCGTGATATCAAACCATTTCGTAAAGGATATGAGCATAAAGTTCAAATACATGGTTGATGTTGCCTGTCTGATACATAAAGAAGAGGTTTTAATAGATAAGCAGCTCTTAGAAGAAACGGCCAAGCGCTATGGATTTAACAAGCGGTTACAAATAGGCTTAGCACTTACAGAAAACCTGCTTGGTATAAAAATGGGCAATGAGCCCGGAGCAATTACTGATGTTACGGCTTTCTTGCCTGTACCACTGGCATTTCCGCTTCATCTTCCACGATTATACATTAACGAGCCCAAGTTTATTAAGCGCTCGTTACAACTGCAGGACAATAATTGGAACAAAGTAAAGTTTATCTGTAAGATTATAAGCTACGCCCTTTTACCTACTTATGAAGATATTAACCGGCAGGGCACTGCGCCCAAACATTTACTGCGTTTAATTATAACAAGGCCTTTCCGGTTGTTTTATGGAACAATAAAGCGTAAATAACTATAATTGTTGAGCATCATACATCTTTTTGAAAACTCCGTTTCGGGTTATTAACGTTTCCGGCTGCCTTCTTCAATAACACTGCCTTCATGCATCAAATAAATATAATCGGCTATTTTTAAATTATACAGGCGGTGCGTTATCAGAATAACCATTTTATCCTTTAACTGTTCCTTCACATTTTTATATACCTCAAATTCGGCATTTGCGTCGAGCGCGCTGGTAGGCTCATCCAGACCACCAGCTGTGCCTTTTTATAAAATATCCTTGCCAGGGCAAGCTTTTGCCATTGGCCGCCGCTTAACTGCTCGCTACCTGTAAACATTCGCCCCATACGGGTTTTGTAAGCGTTGCGTAATGTCGAAATAAAAGGGTGGGCGCCCGATAATACCGCAGCGTTTTGTACCGCTGTCGGGTCAAATTCATCTTCGCCAATTGCTATATTTTCTTCTATCGTAAAAAAATACTTTTCAAAATCCTGAAATAAAAAAATAGAGTTTTTCCTGAATTCGGGTAAATTAATAGCGTCAAGAGGCTCATCATTTAAATGTATAGTTCCATCCTGAACGTCATAAAGCCGGGCGAGCAATTTTACCAGGGGTTGATTTTCCGCAACCATTTTCGCCAACTATGGCAATAATTTTCCCCGGTTCGCATTTTAATGATACTTTATTTAAAGCTACCCGTGTTGACAGCGGATAGGTAAACGATAATTTGTTTATAACCAACCCTGCGCCGGTATAAGGATAGCTGAGGGAAGTTTCCTGCCCGGCTGTTTTAATATCAAAAAAGGCAAATATATTCTGTAAAAAAGGCGTTGCTGAAAAAGCTGCACCCGGCTTGCAAAAACTTTTTGAAGCGCTTTGCAAACGTTGGAAGCCCCGGATATAAATTACAAACGAGGCTACTGTAATTGCCTCCACCCACGTTTGTTTAGCCAAAACGCCAAAAACAATTGCCATAACAATAATTTCAAACGCTTCTGATCCAAGGCTATAAACTGTAAACCGGTAGTTGAGCTTTCGTTTTTCTTTATGTATATGCTTGCGTATTTTTCTGAATTTTTCAATAAAAGCGTGTCCAAAGCCAAATACACGCACTTCTTTGGCTGCGCTGATGCCAGTTAAGGTTTGGTGCAGATAACCGGCTTCCCGCTCAAGCGGGACAAACTGCCGATCGAGCTTTAATAATGCAACGCCCGAATACCATTTTACCACTGCTAACGGGATAGATAGCAGCATAAAAAATAGTGCGAATAATGAATGCATGGTTATAAAAAAGCCAATAAGCCCCACCAGTGTGATTGTATTTACAACAATTGCATTAAAATTTGAAAAAGTTGACTCACCCGCGATACTGATTGCTGTTGTGCCAGTGCAGGGTATCATGATAGGCGGGGTTTTCATAATATTCATAACTTACATTAACCGCCTTGGTCAATACCTCAGAAGATAAAAAATCGGTTAGCTTTTCCCGGTAAATGGTATTTATATAACCGGCATATTGGCCTGCAAGCGACGATAAAAACTGAATTCCGCCAAAAGCGATAATTATTGGAATAATTGTTTCAAAAGCACGATGACGATCGCCAATGGCTTCCAGTAACAACTTCATAAAATATAACGAAACAATAGGCAATAATGCCAGCACACCCTGCAGCGCCATATTAAGCAGTGTTATTTTTTTATCAACTTTCCACAACAAAAAGTGGCGCGTAGAAGGTCGTTACTAAAAGAGGTAATTTTTTGTTTCACAGTACAATAGCAATATATCGGGCCCTAAATGTAACAATAGGTCGATATTCTTTACGGCAGCCAATATACAACACCGTTAGCTTTTTGTGCGGCTTACAAAGTCTATAATCGTTTAAATTATTTACATTCGGCTTAAATTATTTTATAAATGTTTCAATATTGGGGCTTTGGGTTGCTCATTTTATCAGATATAGAGTTTCCAGAATTTATGCCGGCTGATTTTGACAAGCCGGATTTAACTATCACCCTTGGTTCCGTTCCTGAAAGATTGCATGGCGACGATGTAGTAAATAAAGTAAGGGTTTCCATGAGCCCAACCGAATATCTTCAAAAGGTAATTAATGTTGCGTCCTACTACGTAGCAAATGGCAATGAAATACGGATTGATCCCAATCCGGCGGCTGACGAAAAAAGTGTCCGTTTGTTTTTGTTAAGCAATGCTATGGCAGCAGCACTGCACCAACGTAACCTAATACCTTTGCATGCTTCGGCAATATTCCATGAGGATGGGATTGTGTTGTTTTGTGGCCCATCAGGTGTAGGTAAATCAACTACTGTAACTGCCTTGCAGGCAAAGGGGTACAAGGTTTTTTCGGACGATGTATGTGTGTTAAAACCATCGGTTAATAATCCTGACCTAATTATGGCTGTGCCATCATACCCAATGATGAAGCTATGGATAGACAGCTTTAATAAAACAGGGGTACAGATGGCCGGTGAAGAAGATCGCATCAGGCCACATTTGGCTAAGTACGCCCGTTTTTATCATGACGAATATGAAATAGCGCCGCGGCCAATTAAACGTGTATTTATGCTTGATTCGGGCAGCCTTGAGCAACGAGCAATAATAAAAGAAATGTCGACTATAGAATCATTTAGCGCGTTACAGCGCAATACCTACCGGCATGTGCAAATGAATGCGATGAAAAACGAGATTTCCACTTCTCTATAGTTAGTAAATTAACTGCTACCGTACCCGTTTCGCGTATTAGCAGGCCGCAGCATGTAAATACAGTTAATGAAGTTGTTGAATTGGTAGAATCAACCCTGAAGCTTAATGGATAATACCGGGGAAAATACTCCATCAAAAATTGTTTGGCTGGCTTCATATCCAAAAAGCGGCAATACCGGTTCAGGGCGTTTCTTACCGCTTTATTAGGCAACGGCGACCTGAACATTAACCAGATGCGTACAGATGGTATTTTTTCATCAAGACATATTTTTGATGATGCTACCGATATGGACTCAAGTTATTTATATGACGAAGAGGTAAAGCAGTTATTGCCCGAAGTATTTACGCAGGTAGTATCAGAATATACCAAAGAGCGGTTGTTTGTAAAAATACATGATGCTTACACTTTAAATAATGCCGGCATACCTATAGTGCCTGCCGAACCAACCTTATGCGCTTTATATTTTATACGTAACCCGCTGGACGTGGCAGGATCATTCGCCAACCATAACGCCGGCCCTATTGATGAGGCTATACACACCATGAATAAACCCCGTGGCACATTGGCTAAACAAAAACGCCCGATAGGCGAAGTAAATACCAACAACCAATTTGCCCAGTTAATGCTTAGCTGGAGCGGCCATGCAGAAAGCTGGACTGCACCCGAAGTTCCTTTCCCGGTGATGGTATTACGCTATGAAGATATGCTGCACGACCAGTTGAACACCTTTAGTAAAGCCGTAGCCTTTATGGGCCTTGATAAAACACGCGAACAAATTGAAAAAGCGATTTTTGAGAGCCGCTTTGAAAAATTGAAGGAGCAGGAAAAAGAAAAAGGTTTCATGGAAAAGAACCGCAATACCGAATCATTTTTCCGCAGTGGCAAGGCAGGTGGTTGGATGAATGAGTTAACACCAGAACAGGTAAAATCTATTGTCGATAACCACCGCGAGGTGATGGAAAAATATAATTATCCGATACCTGATTTGGCGAATAAATAACTTCCTTAATTATCACTAAGAGGAGTTTCTTTATTCGCTGCTTGTAACTGTCTTTTAGCTTTAGCTACTTTTTCTAAGGCGTTAGTTTTTTGGATATTTTTCCAAAAAATCGCGCACTAAAAATATTTATCGCCATAGGTAACAAATATCTCTTCGTCTTTCTCAATTCTGCGGCGAGCTTTTATGGTAAAGACTTCAGTTTTAAAATTTAAATTTTGTTTGGTGTTTGGCGTATCAGCATGATTATATATTGAGCCCAACCCCAGCGCAAGGTATTGAAATGCGCCATGCCTTTGGCATTCAACACAGGTACACCCACGGTTACCCCAGGCATAATCTTTAATAGTTGGGTCTGTTGGGTATGCGCTTCTCCATTGCATTTTCAACAACTTACATTCCTCAATAAATTCACCTTCTTCAATAATTTCTTTAGCAAAAACACCATACCCATGTACGGGCGATCGGCGTACCTCAACTTTAGTTGAATGGCCCTTGATAACATCCGGGAGTTCAAACTGTGGCCTGCAAAGCGTAGCATCATCTTTTTTATTTAAAAACTGTTCGGCATCTTTGGCAAACACTACATCATCAGCACTAAAAACAAGCTGCCTGTTTTTAAGCTCGGGGTGCGCTTCTAATAATTTTGCCAGATCATTTTTTAAAGATTCGTTCATTTTTAACGATTTATATTTCGCCCTTAGCGTGCTTTTCTAACCACCTGAAGATAGTTAAATTCATTCTTTTTTCTTTTAAAGTTGCCGGTTTAATAAACGGGTTGCCTTTAAGTGTTCTAATCATTTCGTCAACTAACGCCTTTGAGCGCTCTTGTTTTGCTTTTATTACAGCCTCATCAGTAATTGGCTCCTTATAAGGTGCCATACCGCCTTGTTTATCATCGCGTTCTAAAACTTCCGGTGGCAAGTATTTGCTTAGTGCTTTCCGGTAAGCCGTACGGTACAACGTCCCTTCGTACTTTAAATAATTGGGCATTGAAAGATAGTATTGTACCAATCGTATATCCGCCATCGGGAAACGCGGCTCAAAACCAAAATACAGGCCATACCGGGTTTCGCTTTCCATACGTGCAGGCAAATGATAACGCAAAAAACGTTGTTTTTGATAATGCCTGTAGCTTTTAAACTGATCAATAACCAAGGGATGAAGCCAGCTTATATCACCTTTTTCTTTAATAGCTTTGGCAGGTACGTTAAAGATCTTTAAAGCTGTTTTTATATGTTTGTTATATAAGCCAAGCTTGTTTTTTAACAGGTGTAACTTATACCGAATATTATGCGGGACAAGAGGATCAAGCTTGTGGAAGCCCGGAAATTTACGTTTGGCAAACAGGTATTTAAAGTATTGTTTTTTATCCGGGTAGTCTAAATAATAATACTTACCCCGGTAGGTAACCATTTCATCGCCGGGGAAGCCGGAAAGCAGCGTACGTATACCTTCTTTTTTGCAGCTTCGCGTATAGGTATTTGCCAGTGCTGCTCCCAGTTGTCAAGGCCCGAGTTTACATCCAGCATAAAATCAATATCTGAAAAAATATGTTCAGGAGGGGATGAAACGGTGTAAATGGCCTTCTCAATATGGTTAAAATTAATTACAGCATCTATCCAGGTTCGTTCGCTTTTTTGCAGCATCTCCTCATTGGTAATGTGCGGGGGTATGGTGTTTGATATCGTAATTAAACTACGGCCTTCTTTTTTAAAATATGTGACGCCACACCGGTAATACCCGATGAATCCATGCCTCCGCTCAGTTCAACACCTATGGGATAGGCAGTACGTAACCGGCATTTAACGGCAGTTTCAAAATGGTGCAATAAAGCGTCATAATACTCTTGCCGGGTATCAAATTTAATTTCGGTATCCGCGTCAAGGTGCCAATACTGTTTTAATAAAGGTGTTTTGCTTTCGAGATCTAAAGTAAGCGTATGTGCAGGTGCCAGCCGGTGTATGTGTTTATATAAAGTTGTATCCACCCTTTGCTCAGACGCGCGGAACATTTGGTTATATAAAAATTGGGTATTTATAGACTTGTCGATTTCGGGCAAGGCAAGTAAACCCTTTATTTCAGATGCGAAGGCGAAATAATTATCGTCCTGGTAATAAAAAAACGGCTTGATACCTATTTGATCGCGGGCGCAAAAAGTTGTTGGGTCTTATCATTCCAAACAGCAAAGGCAAAATCGCCAATAATATGTTTAACACAATCTTCACTATATTTTTCATATAGCAATAGTATTAAGCTGCTATCAGGCAATTGTTTTTCTTCAGATGAGTTTAAACCTAAAAGCAGATACAATTCATCACGGTTATCAATCCGGGCATCGGCAGTAATAGCTAACCCGCTTTCAGTTTTAAAAAAGGCAGCTTTTCGTTTAACGATTCGGGCGTGTTGTAAAGCATTAAATGACCAAGACCAACAATAGTGTTGCTCCACACCCCTGTAGCATCGGCATTCCAATGGTTAAGTTTATCTTGTACTAATGAAAGATTTTTGGGAGAGACCGCAATTCCTTTAAAATTCAGCTTACCATATATAGTACTCATTGCCGTAAAAGTAACAAAAACTATAAGTTTGAAGCGGTTATTTATTAAACCTGTATATTATTGATTATTTTGGAACCTAAATGATAAACGCCGAAAATAATTTTAAAGAAAAGGGTTTTATGATGGTGAATGGATTGACCGATACCACCTCGCTTTATAGGTTTATTAATAAACTGGTTGATTTGGGAAAAGGGCGAAGTGACCAACAGGTACCGGGTGCTGTAGGATTTTATAAAAACCCGTTGTTTGAGAAATTATTAGAAAATTTGTTGCCGGCGATAGAGCAACATACCGGATATTCATTATATAAAACTTACAGCTATGCCCGCAAATACAATACAGGTGATGAACTTAAACGGCATTTAGATAGGCCGGCATGCGAGGTTACTGTAAGCTTATGTTTGGGCAATGATGATAAGCCCCGGCCTATATACGTGCGCGATAAAGATAAAAACAAACATTGCTTTGAGATGCGGGCCGGCGATGCGGTAATATTTAAAGGCGTTGAGCTAATGCACTGGCGCGAACCCAATATATACGGCCCTTGCGCTAACGCTTTTTTACATTATGTAAACCAGCAAGGCCCGTACGCTGACCAAAGGGATGACCTGAAAAATGCCAAAGGACATTATTGAGCTGCAGGGACAGCCTCTTCTTGTTCTGCTTTTTTCCATATCCAGCCATTTAAAGTAAAACGGCCATGCTCAAATTGCCCGCTGGGGCAATTTACCGGGTGCACCGCGTGCAATAAGGACGAGTTAAAGAAAACAATGGAGTTATTATTCGGCTCGATAATTAACGGCTTGGGTTTGTTATGTAAAAACAACAGCTGCCCACCGGTAAACTCGCGCGGTATAGAGTGGAAATAATATACAAAGGTTATTACCCTGTTTTTTAATTGGCCGGCACCGTTATCGATATGGGGTTTATAAAACTCACCATGGTTATGGCTGGTAAGGTGCATTTCGATATGGCCAAATTCAAAAGGCTCTATATTTAATTGTTGTGCTATATCAGGCACCTGCGCCTTTATTTTCTGTGCAAGTAATTTATAATAATCTTTAAAGTATATGGGAAGTAGCGAGTTGGAGTGCCTCCATTTTTCGTTTACCATGCCCTTACCATCTTTACCAACCGTTTGGGTATGCTCAAACGCTTCCTTTTGCAACAAAGCATGTGCATAAAGCCCGGCGTTATCTTCGGGTACTAAAAAATCATTAAAAATAAGGCAGGAGTTGTTTTCCATCGGGATATGAGCTTTAAGAAAAAAAAGCGTTTACATGAAACTGGGTAAGGTCCATATTGCCTGATATGACGTTATCATTTGGGGTTTTTAGCCGTGGCATGGCCTTCATATTTTTCCCCGTTTTTTAAACCCGATATAAAGAGTGCTGGGTATATTTCGGCGGCGCAATAATATTTTACCCGTAAGTGCCAGCGTGTAGCATTCGGTTTTCCAAAGCGCATACCTATCGCATAACTTTAAGGTATGGTAAGTTTTTTTATTTGTATTATTTGCTCAGGTGTCAGTTCAATTTCGGGCCGTACATTGGTTTTGCCCAACCAGCCCATTACTTTTTTAAAAGGCAAAAAACTCAACGTAAAGCGTACCCAAGCCGACGTAACCAAAGCTTCGGCAAACAGTAATTTGCTTGCCCCGGCATGTCAAACGCAGTTTTTATTTTACGTAAAAGCTTCATTTTTTAATTACCCGGTAACTACTATCATATCCTGTTTAAGCATGCGCTGTACAAATTCGTTAATTTCTGTTTTTAACTGTGCTTCATCAGCATCATATAGTTCGCCTACTTTGGTAACTAACTCATCAACCCGTGTAGGCTCTGTAAGCAAGTTCCATATATCGCTCCCTACGCTGTTAACGCCAATATAATCACCGTTATCGGTGTTCATCATTACAATTTCTTCACCTAAGGCACTCGCCAAAAATTTAGTCTCGTTTCGCTGTATTAATGATGTTTCGGTTATTTTCTGGGGTTTGCTCATTTAGATATGATTAGAGGGCAAATATTACTATTTATTTTAATATTTTAGGCGTTAATTATAATACTATAAACCAATGCCGACAAATGACGTTAGCCAAAACTTGTTTGCACAAACAACTAAAGTTACACGTGCGCAACGGGAGGGGCTTAACAACCACAAGGCGTTTACCTTGTGGTTTACAGGGTTATCGTCGTCGGGTAAATCAACGATAGCCGCCGAACTGGAAGCCCGCCTTTTCAAAGCTGGATACCGCACCTATATTTTAGATGGGGATAATACGCGCCTGGGTGTTAACAGTGATTTGTCCTTCTCTGTAAAAGACCGTTCTGAAAATATCCGGAGAGTGGCACAAATAAGCAAACTTTTTAATGAGGCAGGAATTATTGTAATTGCTTCGTTTATAGCGCCCTTTAAAAACGATCGCGATGCCTCCCGTAATATTATTGGAGAAGACAGTTTTATTGAGGTTTTTATTGATTCAAGCCTTGAGGTTTGTAAAATGCGCGACCCAAAAGGTTTATACAAACAGGCGCTGGCCGGAAAATTGAAGATTTTACAGGTATAGGCAGCCCCTATGAGGCTCCTCTTTCCCCGGATATTCATTTACATACCGATGCAACCTCGCCCGATGAATGTGTCAAAGTTATAATTGACTGGCTTAACAACACCAACCGATATAAGTTATAGCGGCCAATAATTTCAACGGTATGTTCATAATAATTGGTGAGATAATCTAAAATTATGATAAATTGCATTTGGGTAAATGCAAAACTTCATCCCATGATTCTTGGAGCGATCATTAAAAATAAACAGAATATACTGTATGGGGTATCCCTTGCCTTGTTGCTGTTTTTATTAAAATGGCTGGAGTGGCGCTTTCTGATTATTAACCATGCTTTCGAAATTTATGCCGGTGCCATAGCGCTTATTTTTACCGGCCTTGGTATATGGCTTGCTATAAAACTAATAGCGCCCAAAGTAAAAACGGTTATAGTTGAAAAACAGGTGTTTGCCGGTGCTGATTTTATTTTAAATGAGGCCGAACTAAACCGGCTGCGCTTAAGCCCCCGCGAACTGGAAGTTTTACAATTAATAGCCGACGGTTTAAGCAATCAGCAAATTGCAGAAAGGCTGTTTGTATCATTAAACACTATCAAAACCCATACATCCAATCTGTTTTTAAAAATGGAGGTAGAACGCCGTACACAGGCTATCGAAATGGCCAAACGGTTAGGCCTGATACCCGACGCGCATCATACTTTAGTGTGATAATAGCCGGTTTTTTAAAAATCACCCAAAAGTATGACTAAAAACACAAGCCATTAATTCAATTTTGGGGAGGATTTAAACTTAAACAATAGAAAGAATGAAAAAGATAATTTGGATTTGCGGAGTTATAGCCGGTGCTATAAGCATTGCCTGGGGGTATTGTGCGAAGGGCTGTTTAGCGATAGCCTGAGCCTTAACACCCGGATGATTTTTGGGTACGCTACAATGATATTGGGCTTTTCGCTGATTTTTGTGGCTATTAAAAACTACCGGGATACCTATAACAACGGACAAATTACTTTCGGCAAAGCGCTTGGTATTGGCCTTTGGATAACGCTTATTGCGTCTACTGTGTATGTGGTGGTTTGGATGATCTACTACCAATATTTCGTCCCGGATTTTGGGGATAAGTACCAGGCACAGGCCGTTGCCGAAATGAAGGCAAGCGGGGTAAGCGCCGCTGAAATACAAAAGCAATCGGCAGAAATGGCAGCAATGATGGCGAAATACAAAACAAATATTGCCTATAGGGTGATGTTTACCTATCTTGAAATTGCGCCTGTAGGCATTGTAATATCATTAATAGCTGCGGCTATACTTAGGCGCAATGTTAAACCAGCTATAGTTAACGCATAATTAAAATATAACAGAGTAATATGAAAAAAGTAACAGGTATAGGCGGCGTATTTTTTAAAAGTAATGACCCGAAAGCAATGAATGAATGGTATGCAAAAACCCTCGGACTGCCGACGGGTGAATACGGGACAACGTTTGACTGGCTGGATGCCGAAGAACCGTCGAAAAAAGGATCTACATCATGGTGTGCGTTCGCGGAGAACACGAAATATTTCGATCCGTCGGTAAAACCTTTTATGATCAATTATCGCGTTGAAAACCCGGGTTGCGCTGGTTGATGAGTTAAAAAAGACAATGTGACCATTGTTGATGAAATAGCGGAGTACGACTATGGCAAATTCATTCATATCCTCGATCCCGAAGGTAATATTATTGAGCTTTGGGAACCGAAGGATGAGAATTTGTAATAGATAGCATTATTCATTTATGTAGCGATGGGTACTTAACCCATCGCTACAATATTGCCGGCTTATTTTTTAATGAATGTGGGATAAGGTACAAATTCCCTATCGTCTCCCTTTATCTTATCAAATGTTTGCGCAATCCATTTTTGTTTGGCTGCGTTTATCAGTTCCTTATCGCTGGCTACAAAATTCCAATCTATAAATCTCTCTTCTGCAAAAGGTTCTCCGCCAAACAAGTATATCGTGCTGTTTGCTGCTATGGTAAATTCGCACAACGAGCTGTCTTTGGCTACCAACAACTGTTTTGCGTGGTAAATATTTCCTTCGCTTTCTATCTGCCCTTCCAGTATATACAGGCCCGCTTCGCCATAAAGCTCATGCCCAATATTAACAGTTTGCGTGGTCTTACTTTTAATCTCCAGCATAAATAGTTTGCTGTACACCGGCACAGCAGATTTATGGCCAAATACTTCGCCGGCCACTAATTTAAATTGCAGGTCGCCGTTTGTCCATGCAGGCAATTGTGCGGCGTCAATATGGAAAAATTCCGGAGCCATTTGTTCCAGCTCTTTGGGTAATGCCACCCAAATTTGTAAGCCATGCAGCGTTTGATCCTCATGGCGCAGATATTCAGGCATGCGCTCTGAGTGAACGATACCTTTCCCTGCGGTCATCCAGTTTACCGCGCCTGGTTTTATCTCTACAACATTACCCAAAGTATCCCGGTGCACGATGCAGCCCTCAAATAAAAAGGTAAGCGTAGAAAGGCCAATATGCGGGTGCGGCAGTACATCAAAGCTTTGGCGTTCGGTTAGTTTTACGGGCCCCATATGGTCAATAAAAATAAAAGGACCAACCATCCTTTTTTCGCGGAACGGCAATAAGCGGCCAACCATAAAGTTGCCAATGCTGGCCGCTCTTTCTTCAATGATGAGACTGATATTAGACATAACCGTAATTAATTGCTTTACAAGGTAAAGATAAACAGGCTAAACTAACTTTAGGCGATTTTTATTAGTCTAAGTACGATATCAACACCCGGCTGCTCCGGCTTTCGCGAAGCCTTGCCAATGCCCGGTCTTTGATCTGCCGTACCCGTTCGCGGGTGAGGTGGTACATTTCGCCAATTTCTTCCGTGCTGTGGGCCTGTTGATTTCCCAGTCCAAAAAATAAGGACAATACATCTCTTTCTTTTTCAGGAAGTACACGCATGCTGTTAGAAACTTCAATACTTAATGATTCATTCATCATCTCCTTATCAGTTCCGGGCTCAGCGCTTTGTAGTACATCCAGCAGCGTATTATCTTCCTCGGCAGAAAACGGCGTATCATAAGAAAGATGCTTGCCTGAATTAGCTAAAGAATTGGTCACCTTTTCAACAGTTGTTTCTAACTCTTCGGCCAGCTCCTCAGGTGTTGCCTGTCTTTCATATACTTGTTCCAGCCTCGAAGCAGCTTTAGCTATTTTCGACAGGTCGCCAACCTGGTTCAAAGGTAGCCGCACCATGCGCGACTGCTCGCCAATGGCCGACAAAATGGACTGACGGATCCACCATACCGCGTACGAAATAAATTTAAAACCCTTAGTTTCATCAAAACGTTTTGCCGCTTTAACAAGGCCAAGGTTACCTTCATTAATCAGGTCGCCGAGCGTAAGGCCCGAGCTTTGATACTGTTTTGCAACCGATACAACAAACCGCAGGTTCGCGGTTGTTAGTCTTTCCAGCGCAGCCTGGTCGCCCTCCCTGATCTTTTGTGTAAGCGTCACTTCTTCCCGGGGCGTAATCATCGGGATCTTTGCTATGTCAGACAAATATTGATTTAACGACGCCGTCTCACGATTGGTGATCGACTCACTTATTTTAAGCTGTCTCATTTATAAATCTTTTTTAAGTGAATGCTAAAGATCCGGTGCCTTAAGATGCGCGATAAGCAAAATAAACTCTCCTGGAGATTGCAGCGAATTGCTGGGTGCTTGCGAAGATAGGATTAAAAAAATCTTTAACGTACAAAGATACGCACTAAAGTAAAAAATAGTGTTAACTGGATGTCAAGAAGTTACATTGGGTAAATGCGCAGATAATTTGAATGTAAAACAGAAGTTTCTGAGTTATTGATTTTACCGCTCTTCAACCGGCAATTGTTTAATCTCAATATTCCTGAAATCAACCGGCTGGCCTTCGCTTTGCAGGGCTATATAGCCGTTGCTTAGCAATTTGCCGTCCACTTTATATTTAGGATCGTATCCTGTTGCTACGCCGCCGCCAATGGTGGGTTTTGAGTATTGCAGCACGGTATCGCCATTAATAATATGTGTAATTAGTTTACTACCCAAAACAATCAGTTCGCCTTTTACCCATTGATCGCCATCATAAGTTTTTGAGGTGGAGTTAATGCAATGATCGGGCGATACCCGGCCCTTATAAACAACATCGGTTCCCCGGCGAACACATGTTACCTGTCGGCCTCGGTTTGCCGTCGCCAAGGCCGCCCAACAACTGCATCTCGATAGAGATAGGCCAGTCCCGGTTTTTTAGCATAGTGCGCGGGTCCTGCGAGTGGAACATCACACCGCTGTTCAACAAAGTATAACTGGGCGCACCTTCTTGCTGTTTACCAACAAAACGATACTCGAAGCGTAAATGGAAGTAAGAAAACGGTGTTTTATAATATAAGTGGCCAAACTGATCGTCAAACTTCCCGTATCGGTCGTACCTGATCTTAATGATACCATCCTCAACCCTAAAGGTATTCCCAAAATTTTCGCCCGTTTCATGATGATTGATCTTAACGGTCCAGTCGTTAATATCTTTACCATTAAAAAGCGTCTTCCAGCCCTTGTTGGCATTGTTGTCGGTTAGCTCTTTAGCTCCACCACAGCCTAACAGCAGGCACCCGGCTAAAATTAAAGTATAACGGGTTTTGGTAATTAAAGACAGGTTCATGTTTATTGATTTGGTTGGCTAAATGTAATTATTGAGATTGGTGATTACAACTAACCCACTAACGCATACAGGTAATATTTGTCTTACCAATAAAGATAATCTTTCTTTTTATACGAAAATATTTACATTTACGTGCAAGCACCGCTATATCATGCCCAAGCCGTTTTTGTTTAAGATTAAGCTAACCACTCTTTTACTTTTTGTTTGTGCCGCATTAAAAGCCCAGAACAGCCAAATAAGGCAGGCATTTGATTTTCCGACCAAAGAGGTGTATGATCTTCTTGTGGACAGGCATGGTTTTGTATGGGTAGCCAGCGATTATGGTATAGCGCGCTACGATGGCATTAACTGCGTCCATTTTAGCAGCCCGCTTCAAATTTCTTTAGGGTGTACCAATTTACTGGAAGATAACTACGGCCGCATCTGGTTTAACAATTTCAACGGGCAGATCTTTTATATCGATCATGAAACGGTAACGCTGGTAAAAAGCTATAACTATATAAACGAGAGTAATTTTCCCGTGCTTGCGCTGTTCCACGACCAGCTTTTAGCAACTTCGGATAAGGGCCTTTTTGTACTGGACACGCGAACCTTAACAGGCAGGTATATCAGCCCGGGCACTTACACCTCCAGCCTGGCGGTATTAAAAGACCGTGTGTTGGTTAATGGTAATAAAAACTGGTATTCGTATAAAACGGGTACCGGACTAAAAAAGCTGGCTTATAGCGGTGATGCCCGCCCCGGGCAGTGTTTACATAGTAGCGCCTAACACTTATAAAGATACGGTGTACATGATGGCTAATCCTGCCGGCGTGGTTAAAAAGCTGTTGCTGCAAAACGATACAGTTAAACAGCATGGGCAACTTAAATTTAACGGCTTTATCAATACGCTCTCCATCACCTCCGCTAACCAATGGATCAACACCAATGATGGCAGTTATTCGTTAAAAAATGGAGAGAAAATAAGTGGGTATAATTTATCCGATATCGTAACCGACACGGAAGGTAACCGGTGGTTTAGCAGTTTGTTCTACGGATTGCTTATTCAACCCAAAAAAGATTTCGCCAATAAAACTGTTATCCCGGCTTTAGCTGACAACGACCTGGTGGTAAGTATCAGAAGTTACAAAAACCAATTATTACTGGGTACCCAACAGGGTTACCTGATGCTTTATGACCCGGTTTCCAAAAACATCGGCTTTAAACTCAAGGTATCCCCAGCCGCCGGATCTATTTATAATATTACAGCTATTAGCCCGGACGAATATATCGTAGGTTGCGCTATCACTACCTATAAAGTGAATATACCGGCCCAAACGGTTACAGAACTGGTTAGCATTAAAACGGTAAAGCAACTCAGTTACGATGATAAAGCCGTTTATGTTGCATCTACCAGCGGTGTGTTTATACTGCCAAAGGAAAAATCAGAACAGTTAAACAAGCAGCTTGGCGCCGCGTTTGGCCAGTGTTTAAATACAGCCCGGCCGATAATTATTTTTCCTGCGGCAGCGCAGCCGCGCCATTGCCTATTTCCCTGATCAGGCTGCCTTGTTCGTAACCTTTAAAAACAAACTGTTTAAAATCGACAAAAATGGTATGAACCCGTTTTTGTTCAACAGCAACGAAGTGTATGCCGCCTCATTAGCCTGCGTAGATCACCGGCTCTATATCGGTACTATCAGTAACGGCCTGTTGGTGGTCGAAAAAAACGACGTCAAACATATTTCAGCCCAAAACGGCCTGTTTTCCCGGTCAATATTCAAGCTTAAACCAACCGGCAATAATTTATGGATCCTTGGCTCGGGGCCGTTACAGCTATTTAATACGCAAAAAGTATCCTGGTTGACAATTATACGTTTCCCGACCGCAGCGCATCGCAGGTGTTTGATCTTGACCTTGCCGGCCAGCGCATCTACTTAGCTACCCCGGCAGGACTGGAGAACTTCCCGCTGGTAAAAAACGCGGATGATAAGCGGCTAAAAAACTATCTCTTATCTGTTAAGGTCAACAATCAAACAGCAACTAACGACGATAGTCATAAATTAGCCTATACCGAAAACAATGTCCTGTTTAACATTGGGGTGCCAGCTTATTTAAAAGCCAAAGACATTTATATAAAATATTGCCCGGCAACTAAAACTGACAGTAGCTGGCTAACCACCGAACCCGGCGAGCGTGCCATCCGCTTCTCTTCATTAATGCCGGGGAGCTATAACTTTAAAGCCATAGCTGTTGACCCCCGGCTGGGCGTGGCGGACACCATGATAAGCTATGATTTTACCATAGCCGAACCCCGGTGGGGCGGGATAGGCTTTAAAATAGTTTTAGGTTTTGTGTTCCCGGCCGTTATTTTATATGGTTACGTAACAATGCTGCGTAAAAGACTGGCGTTAAAAAAGCATTTGATATGCAACAGCAATTGATACTGACTGAAAGACAAAGAATAAGCGCTGAAATGCATGACGATATTGGCTCGGGAGTATTTGCTATTCATTCGTTTGCCCATGCGGCCGGCAAAAAAGAAAATGCCAGCCCGGAAATAGGCGAGATAGAGAATATGGTAACTGATCTTTCTGTAAAGATCCGCGATGTTATCTGGAGCACTAATGTGGGGTACGACAACCTGGAGAACCTGTTTTATTATACTTATATACAGATCAATAAACTGTTTGAGCATTCTGAAATAGAGCTTGTATATGAGTTGCCCGAAGATATTATTGATTTAAAGATTACCGGGTTGAGCCGGAGAAACATCTACCTGTTGGTTAAAGAATTGGTACATAACGCCATCAAGCACTCTAAAGCAAAAACGATAGAAGTAAAAATGTTCACCGACGGGCAAACGCTCCATATTGCTGTTAATGATAACGGCGTAGGGATAAATCCAGATAATGCCCGGCCAAACGGTATGGGGCTTGGGAACATCAGGCAAAGGGTTGAAAAATTTAAGGGCACCATTTCGACAGAAAATAACAAGGGCGCTCATATCAGCATTCAGATCCCCCTCAGCGAATTGCAAGTTGTTGAATTTGACAAAAAGCTAAATAAATGGCAGTTGTTTATAACAAGGCTTTTAAGGATCCCGACAGATACGGCGGGGGAGAAATAGGGCGATAACAAGGCCGGATGTAATTGTAACCATCAATAACTATTCATAGCTTTATAGCGCCGTGAAGGAGATAACTGACATAGTAACCGCTTTTAACGAAGCCGATAAGCAGGGCAAAAAAACCGCCCCGGCTACGGTAGTTTTGGTTGAGGGTTCGGCGTATCGCCGGGCAGGCGCGCGCATGTTAATTACCGAAGACGGCCAGCTTACCGGCGCCATAAGCGGCGGCTGTTTAGAAGGCGATGCATTACGAAAAGCCCGACTGGTAATACTGCAACAGCAGCCCATGCTGGTAACTTATGATACTACCGACGATGATGATGCGAAGTTGGGTATTGGTTTGGGCTGCAATGGAATCATCCATATCCTGATAGAGCCCATTACTCCGCAGGCAAACAACCCCATAAACTTATTAAAGGCAATAGTAAATAACCGCAAGCCGGCAGTGCTGGTAACGCTGTTTTCTGTAGATGACCGTAAAGCGTTGCAGCCCGGTACTTGTTTATGTCTGACGGAAGATGATCAGCTGATAAATGGAGTAGCCAACGCGCCCTACTTTAATTTCCTGCAAAGCGATGCACAGAGGGCCTTAAAAGATCAGCGGTCGGCAAATAATACCTATGCGGGTGATGTGACCTACACCGGGTTTGTCGAGTACGTACAACCGGTGATCTCTCTGGTAGTGATAGGTGCAGGTAACGACGCCATCCCCCTGACAAAAATAGCGGCTGTACTGGGTTGGAATATTACGGTTATTGATGGCCGTAACAACTATGCCCTGCCTGAACGGTTTCCATCAGCTGCAAAAGTAATAACTGCCCGGCCGGAACAGGTGCTAAACCATATAGAACTAAACGAGTGGACCGCCTTTGTGCTAATGACCCACAATTATATTTATGAGCTAAACCTGTTAAAAGAACTGTTGCCACTCGCCCTTCCTTACGTTGGTATCCTCGGTCCTAAAAAGAAACTGGAACGGATGCTGAGTGAACTCGAAGACATTGGCCCCAAAATAACTCCCGAACAACTCGACAAAATTTATGGACCTGTAGGGTTGGATATCGGGTCGGAAGGGGCGGAAGAAATTGCCTTGTCGATAGTCGCCGAAATTAAGGCGGTGCTGTCTGCGAGAAACGGCTTATCATTGCGCAACAAATCTGTGGCAATTCATACACATATGCAGAATAGCCTCAGATGTTGTGTTTTTACAGCTTTGTGTACGGTATTGTTTTTTGTACAGCCCTGCACAGCGCAAACCACAAAACAAGACCTGGTAGAAGCCTTTTTGAGAGATGTAGTCAATGTAAATATAACCAGCGAAGCCCTGATGAAAAAGTATATGTGCCCTGCAAATGCAGCTACGCAACAAGCTTTTGATCTTGAACTATACCGGCTAAGGATGAAGATGCTCGGGCAATCAAAAAAGGTAACTAACCATTTGAGTGAATACCTGAAACCCTACAACGATCTGCCCGGAAAAGAACAAGATCTATCAATAAACAAAGCTGATGAAAACAACGTTTTCAGTTTTAAAGGCGAGCAGGGTATTGCCTTCCTGGTATTAGTTAAAAATGATAAGATCGCATCATTTACAACCATGCAGAAAGGAAATGCACGGGTTTTTATCACCTGGTGTAATTAAGTATGACAGCGTTAATTATACTGGCAGCGGGCGCATCAAGCAGGTTAGGTTTCCCAAAGCAAACGCTTTTGTATAAGGGCCGTACCTTGTTAGAGATAGCAATTGAGGCCGGCTTAAAATCTAAATGCCAACAGGTTACCGTAGTATTAGGTGCCAATGCGGATAAGATAGAACCCGGTTTGCAGGACTATCCAATCAACATCATCCATAACGACGGTTGGGAAGCGGGTATGGGTTCGTCCATCGCGTTAGCAATAAATACGCTACAAGAAGATAAGGCTATAAAACAGGCCGTTATTATGCTTTGCGACCAGCCCTTTGTTACCGGCCGCTTGATTGCCAGCCTGCTTTATAAACAACAGGAAACCAACAAAAAGATCATTGCTTGTACCTATAAAGACACCATTGGCGTACCTGTATTGTTTAACCGCTCGCTGTTTAATGAGCTGGCTTTACTACAGGGCCGGGAAGGTGCAAAAAGGTATTGAATGCCCATCCAGATGATATTGCCATTATCCCTTTCGAAAAAGGCGGGGTGGATATTGATACCGTTGCCGACTATGAAGAGCTGCTAAGGAACTCGTGATTTGTTTACTTTATGCCGATAAAACTATTGCTGTAAACCCCTTAATTTGAGCCTACTTAAATAACCAAACCCAACAACCATGGATCAACAGCAATTATTCGTAAAAATGGCCGTCGACGGCTGGAACCAGCAACTAAAATTCACTAATGATACCTTAGATAAGATCTTGGACGAGGAATTACTTAACGAGATATCGCCAGGTAAAAACAGGGGTATTTATTTGCTTGGGCACTTAGTCGCTGTGCATGATTTGATGTTGCCGCTACTTCGTTTTGAAGAAGCCTTATATCCGGAACTTGTACAACCTTTTATAAAAGCACCCGATAAAACAGTTGCCGATCTGCCACCGGTTAGTCAATTAAGGGAGCAATGGAATATTGTAAATGATAAACTTGCAGCGCATATTAACAACTTATCACCAGCTGATTGGTTTACCCGCCATAATAGTGTATCTGAAGAAGATTTTGCAAAAGAGCCACACCGTAACCGCCTTAATGTATTGATGGGGCGTACCAGTCACCTGGCTAACCATCGGGGGCAAATAGTATTGTTGGTGCCAAAAAGCAAATAACTTTAACTTGCTCTTAGTTGTTTTGCTATCTTTTTTATAAATAGATAATTGGCCGATCCGCCGATTACTGCACCTACTACGGGTACCAATCGGCGGGCGGTTTTTGAGCCGAGATTTAGCAGCAGTTTTTCTGCCACTTCTTCCATAATATTTTTAGTTACCGTTACGCCGGCATCTACTTTTAGGGATGAGGCCACTATCTTAAAGAAATCACCAAACTGTAACTTGTAACGGCCAGTTTGGTGGTAGTGTATAGCAAGGGTTACCCTGAATTGCTGTGTTATAAGGTTAACCAGATCAAGCGGGACACCGACCAGCATAGTGGCAAAACCACCGGCACCTGCCATGGCACCGCTGCCGGCTGCTAACAGGGCGCGCTGGTTGATAAACTTATCAATGCCCTGCTCATCCACTCCTTTTTTGATGGTGAGCGGGTTAATATGATTGTAAATATTTTTAAAACCGCCCCGGGCAAGGTTCTTAAAACCCTGCCGGGCATCGGCCTTAAATTTATCCAGATTAAAATTTGGTAACAGTGGTATGGTGCTCATGGTATTAACAACGTTTATTAATAGTTGCTATTACCGTGCCATAATAATTACTTCCTGCTACCTAATTAATTGTCATCTCGACCAACGGGAGAGATCTATACACCGTATAAGTCGTCAACCTGTCTTCGTATAGATTTCTCGCTCTGCTCGAAATGACAATTGGCTTCTATGCCTTCTCAAACTCAAACGGCAATTTCCTATATCTTATACCTGTCGCTGCAAACACCGCGTTACCTACTGCCGGTGCAATTGGCGGCAGGCCGGGTTCGCCCGGCCGGTTGGGGCATCGTCTGACGGCACGAACTTTACGATCACTTCTAACGGCGCATGCTTCATCCGCAGGAATTTATAGGTATTAAAGTTCTTCTGCTCAACTGCGCCCTTATCAAACGTAACCTTGCTGAACAGCGCATGGCTCAACCCATCTATAATAGCGCCTTCCACCTGTGTTTCTGCACCACTTTGGTTAACTACACGGCCGCAGTTAATGGCGCTGTAAACTTTGGTTACGCGCAGTTTGCCGTTCTTCATCTTGGTAACCTCGGCCACGTGAGCAGCATAGGTGCTGAACGAATAATGCGCCGCGAAGCCCGTAGGTATTCGGCTTGCGGGGTTTGTTCCAGCCGCTTATGTCTGTTACCGGTCTATTACGCTTTTATATTTTACCGGATCATAACTTAAACCTTTGCCCACCGGCTGATTCTTCCCTTTTTCTATTAGCTCTAAACGTAACGCAATCGGATCCTTTTTCATGGCGTGGGCCAGCTCATCCAGAAAACACTCATCAGCAAAAGCTACCGAGTTTGATGTAGGCGCGCGCCACGGACCAGTTTGGATATTGGTTTTCAAACTATGGTTATCCGCCCGGTAATTGGCAATACTCGCTGCCGGGAAACCATCGGGCTTACCTGCCGAACCACCCGCCAGCACTGCACCGTTAAAATGCCAGGCAGCAATTTCGTTAGTGGTTGGGTTAATAGCTGCGCGATATTTGAACATGCTTGCCGGGCGGTAAAAATCGCCCTGCATATCATCCTCGCGCATCCATAACATTTGTACCGGTACTTTGGCAGCCTGCGATATTAATGCGGCTTCCACGCCGTTATCCGACTGCAATTTTCTTCCAAAGCCGCCGCCCTGCCGCGGCATGCCAAGTGTGATGTTAGCTTCTGGTATATTCAATGCACGTGCTACATCGCTGCGTAAGCGTGATGGTACCTGTGTGGGGCCGTAAAGTTCTGCCTTATCGCCTTTAACATCGGCAAAAAGTTAAGCGGCTCCATATTGGCATGCGATAGCGCGGGCACCTCGTAAGTGGCCTCTATCACTTTAAAATCTTTATTAGCTAACGCGACTTCAACATCGCCGTCATTACGGCCGGGTTTATCGCTATTGTTGCTTAATAATTCAGCAAACGACGCGTCATGCTCGTGTGTGCTTTCCAGTTTGCTGGTATCTTCCCATTCCACTTTCAGCACGTCGCGGCCTTTTTTGGCAGCCCGGTATTAGTTGCCAGCACGGCGACTACATTGTGTGCCTGTACCACATTTTTAACGCCGTTTACCTTACGGGTTTCAGTATCATCAAATGATTTCAGGGTTTTACCAAACGCCGGCGGCCGGGCAACTATAGCAAACAGCATACCTTCGCGGCGGGTATCAATACCATAAAGCGGCTGACCGGTGATGATCTTATGGTTATCAATATTATGTACCCGGGTACCTATTATTTTAAAATCTTTAGGGTCCTTTAACGTAACATTGGTTGGCACCGGCAGGGTAGCTGCTTTTGCAGCCAGCTCGCCGTAGGCTAATTTTTACCTGTTGGTTTATGGATCACGAAGGCGTTCTCGGCGGTACACTCGCTTTCGGGTACGCCCCATTGTTGTGCAGCCGCGGTTATCAGCATTTGCCGGGCTGTTGCGCCTGCAGTGCGGATTGGCATATACCTGCCGCGTACCGCGCCGCTACCACCAGCTACTTGTGCACCAAATTTGCTTGGGTCAAGCGGAGCCATTTCTACATGCACCTTATCCCATTGCACATCCAGTTCCTCGGCTAATATCATGGGCAGGGCGGTTTTTACACCCTGGCCTATCTCCGGGTTGGGCGACATCAGCGTAACCAATCCGCTTGCATCAATTGATACATAGGCATTTGGCGAAAATATCGTATCGGCCAAATGCGTTGCCGGGCTGGCATCCGCCAGTAACTGGAACCCGAACATTACGCCGCCGCCGGCTATGGCGCTTACTTTTAAAAAGTGGCGCCTTGAAAATCCTTGCTCGCTCATTTCGTTGTCGCTCCTTTCTTAGCTGCTAAGTGTATAGCCTTTCGGATGCGGTAATGTGTGCCGCAACGGCAAATATTGTTCATCGCTAAATCAATATCATCATCAGTAGGGTGCGGGTTCTGTTTTATCAGCGCCGCGGCAGCCATTATCTGGCCGCTTTGGCAATAGCCGCATTGCGGTACGTCCATCTCGCTCGGGCCTGTTGCACCGGGTGTGTGCCTTCCTTGCTCAATCCCTCAATGGTCGTGATCTTCGAGTCTTTAACCTCCGACACCTGCAACTGGCAGCTTCGCGTAGCGAAGCCGTTAAAGTGGATAGTACAGGCGCCGCATTGTGCAATGCCGCAGCCAAATTTTGTACCCACCAGGTTTAAATGATCGCGCAATACCCACAGCATCGGGGTATCGGGGTCGGCATCAACAGTAAGCACCTTATTGTTGACATTCAGTTTATAAGTAGCCATATTAAGATCGTTTAATTATTGCTAACAGTAAAGCTATTGGTAATTTATTTACCATGCAAGGGGTTGTTGGCTGATGTGTAAAATGTTACAAGGGGGTAGCGGTTGTACAGGTGAACCAGGGAGGTAGATGGGCGTTTCCCGCTGATAGAAGCGGGCCAGGCTTTTCGTTCATACGCCCTCGAGGCATTAGGCGCGGCCTTGCGCTTATGCCCTCGCCTGGCAGGTACCCACTTCAATCCTTAACGCGGCCGCCTCACCCGCCTCCGTAGGAGTCCTTCGGACCCGTCATTGTGAACAAGGTACGCGTGTGCGATCTCTACGCGATAGGTAAACGTGCTGCCCGGCGCGCAGAGATAGCTACGCTCCGCTCGCTATGAAGTGATGGTAAAGCTTTTTTATGACAGTATCTCGCGCCAGATAGGTACTATTTTAAAATAATATTTGCTAATATCTAATAGTTTAATATCTTGCCTAACAATACCGGTACCTAAACCGTATAAGTTAATAACTTTAACCTTATCGCATGAAAAAGAGTTTCCTCGCAAAAAACTATTGTTTAAACTTTCTGCTGTGTTGCTAACCTGCCTGGTGCTGTTTGTAATACATAGTTGTAAAAAGAATTTTAACGGAAATGATGCCGACGCGCAAATTACCGACCCGGAAGTGCTCAATGCCAAAACATGGTATGAGGAAACATATCCGATTAATAGAATTGATAAATCGGGCCTGCAAACTAATGGCGTGCAGGAAGTTGACGTGAGCCAAAAAATTAAACCCGATTGGCAACGGCCATCGCATTATAAAAGATTTAACGATGATGTAATTGAGATCCCGCTTGATCCCTCGGCTAAATTTAACGCGGTGCTAAAAAATACCGATTATAATAAGGAGCTTAACACGCCCGAACAAAGTCGCAGTTCGTTTTTAATGCTAAAAAACAACGGGAAGTATGACGCTTATATAATGACTATTATAGGCGATGCGGATTATTTAAAAGGCGATGTAGCTAAACTGGCCCGTAATACTTACAGTAAACGCGATACTAATTTTAGCGGCCTGGTATTTTATTTTACTCCAAAGGGGCGTTACTTAAGCGGGTACCGTTATAAAAACGGGCACCAGCTAAAACCGCAGCAGGCATCGTTACAGCGCACACAAAATGTAAAACTAAAAACCAATAACAATATTGGCATAGAGTGTTATGATATTATTACCACGATAACAACAAATGGCAGGGTAACAGATCAATACGTGTCAAATTCGTTTTGTATTGTATATGAAGGTGGAGAGGATCCGCCGCCCAGCGGAGGCGGCTCTTCTTCTGGCGGCAGCGGTGGTAATAATTCACCGGTACCGCCGCAGTGCCCGCCGGGCACCGTTGTAAACTCTGTACATTTACAAGTTAATGGCAATGCGCCACCGGGGGAAGAACCCACAGATGGGCCGGGTGATCCGGGTTTCCCGCCGCCGACGCCACCATCAGAGCAGCAATGTATGATAAGTATTCCGGTTCCGGATACGGCGGCGTCTGAAGTATTTAACAATCTTACAAACCCGGTTAAACCATGTGCATTAAAATTCAAAAACGTCACATCTAATTGGATGGCTGTCGGAGTTTCTGGGTATAAATTAGGAATCCAAGACAATGTATTTGGAACCAAATTTATAACCTTTAATTTGCAAATTGGGATGCCAAATACGGTTAGTATACAACAAGCTCAAGCTGCAACTGCGGCAGCAATGTTAGTAGCCGAAGCTACCATAGCAAATACTCATGGGGTAGACTTTTTTTTAAGCGCGGGCGCTCAACCTAAATATTCTAAAGAATTTGCTACTATTGTACAAGCTCAATTAATAGTTGAATTAAATTTACCCAGTGTACAAGTGCAAAACTCAATTTCCCCAGGCGTACGAATAATAACTTATGCAGACAACAATTGCAATTAGCATAATAGAGTAATATTTATTGAGGATGGACATACATCAGTTACTAAAAATAATATATGATTATTACCCGAAAGGCATTGATTTAAATAGTCCTGAACTATTAGAAAATCCTGTTTATTCAAAATTAATTAAGTTGTGCATAGATGCTTCAAATAATAGAGTTATATGGAATAGTTTTTAAACAACTTGAAGAAAGATTTGAATGTGGAGATAACAGAATTTGTCTTTTTGGAGCAATTAAATCCATCATTTATAGCAGTTTTTATAGTCAATGATTATGCAGACACTGGGTTATCAAACTATCAACCATGTCAATTGGTTTTAAAAATAAGTGCACTTGCACCTGTTTATTCGATACATTTCGATAACTTAATCTCTGATTGGAGCAAACGAATAGTTCGAGTTAATTCGATAAATGAAAAAGAATTGTTTGTATTTGATAAAATTGAAGAAAACATACAAAAATATTATGCTAAATTTTCAATTATAGATAGTTCTAAAGATTTTCAGATAGTAAATGAACTTGGGAATATTAGTATTTCAAATACAAGAAAACCATATTTGGATGAGTGTCTCTTTGGCCTTTACCTAAGCTTTCATCCTCATAACATCTTTGACGACAGATTTAAGTCTAAAGAATATGAAATAGTTTTTTGACTGATAGAATAATTGGGTTATTGACACTCCTGATCGGAGTTTAGCGTCGGCATAACTTCGAGCAGAGAGGTTTCCCTTATATCCCTAAACAACCGTTGGTCCTAACTAACGAATTGACTTTGTACTTTAGCATGATATGCAAATTGTGTTTGGACCGCCCATGCTTAATGTCTTATGAAAACGTTAACCGAGTTTAAAGCATCATTAACTTAGAACAGCTAATCGGCCTGTTACCGACAAACAAAAAACGCTAAACAATGGTTTGTAGATACCTTTAAGAGCGGTAAGGATGTATAGATACAATCTATAACATGGCATTAACGTCACCTGCAAAATATAACAGCATGATAGGTAACATACCTAAACTTCACCAGTATCATGCCAAAAACAAATAAGCCCGCGGCAACCGCGGCTTATTTGTTTTCAATATCCTCACACTAATTACGCCGAATCTTATAACCAACCCAATATTCAAACTAACAAACACATTGCTTTGTTTATTATCCGGTCCGTTTTGCAGCTTGTAATTATTATCAACTCATTGTTGTAATAACACCGACAACGGCCCGTTAATTAGTGCTCATGCTTCAATTCATGCTGCAAACAAATTACCCCCGAGCTAAACGTATGCGACTTTAATAGCGTTAACGATTGTTTTTCCTTGATATCTTTAAACACGGGGGCACCGCCGCCCAACAATACCGGGTTAACAAAGAGCCAGCATTCGTCAATCAGGTTTTCGGCAAGCAGGGAGTGGGCAGCCGTAGGGCTTCCAAATAGCAGAATGTCGCCGGTTGTTTCTTCTTTTATTTTGCGAAGCTTGTCAGCATAATCTTTTCCAATTACCGTCGTATTCTTAAAGTTTGCTTCGTCTAAGGTGTCCGATAATACTATTTTGCGTGCGCTTTTGTACCGGGTAGCATGTTCCTTATCGTGCTTGCTTGCATCGGGCTTATCGCCGGCAGTTGGCCAATAGCCTTCCATCAGCTCAAAAGTAACCCTGCCATATAATGCGGTGTTGGTTTGGGCAACCCTTTCGCCCACAAAATCAAAGATCTCCTGGTCTACATGGATCAACGCATGTCACCGTTCGCGTCGGTGGCAAAGCCATCAAGCGACTGGTGCATAAATAATACTATATTTCCCATACCGGTTTATTGTTTATTTAAATGTATGCTACAAATCTAATCGGAATATCACTAACGTGTTTGGGCAAACCGGACAAATAACAGGGGCATTTACGACAACTGTAAACGATACCTGATTGGTGGGAGTTTACAGCTTATGCGAGTCAGGAGCCTACTCCTCCAATTCCTTATCCACCGCAGCTGCAACAAAAAAAGCCCACGGTTTTTGCCGCGGGCTTTGTTGCATTCCCATATGCTCAACACTAAGGGCGCTGGATCTTATAGCCCAAGCCAATATTCAAATTAACAAACACGTTACTTTGTTTATTGTCCGGTCCGTTTTGGAGTTTATAATTGTCATCAACCCTCCACGGGCTGTTTGATGTTTGTAAATAATAACCAAACCTTAAGCCAATTGGCAAGCTGCGGTGGATGGTGATATTATCCATCTTTTTGTCCTTAATTGGGATCAAATAATCGAAACCGCCGCCAAACTCGAGGCCAAAACGTGGGTTCCATAGCGTTTTACTCGCCGTCAAATTCGTCAATTCGGGCGAAAAGCTGGAGGTGCTTTGCATCCGGGTATTATCCTGAATACGCAACATGGCGGTAGACAGGTTGATACCCACAAACGGGAAAGCCCGCATTTTTGGTGTGGTAGACACATCGTAACCTAACCGGCCATAAATTTGGTACTGGTTATATTTTGCCCGGATGCCGTTGGCAGTATTGGCTGCCGAAGTAGAGGTAAAGCTTGCGCCTATCCCATCTTCCATCACCCAGTTGTTATGAATGTGGTTCATGGAAAGGTTGAGCCAGTAGTTGCTTTCGGGCAAGGCCGGGATGCCATTGGCACCCAGTATACCGTTAAGCTGCCCCAGCTTACTTTGGCGGTACATTCCCTGCAACTGCATGGTTCCGGCTACTTCTTTTGGAAAATTGTCCTGAGCGCGGGCAGTGCTTCCTATGGTCAGCAGACTCACAGACAGCAATAGCGTATAAGTTAATTTAATCTTTTTCATGTGTTGTTGATTTATTGGTGTTTAAATAATAATCAACAGGATGAGTTTTTGTTTGCCCGCGATTTTATAAAAAGGATTCCCGGGCGGCTCTATATCACTTATGAGAAGGTAACAAATGTTTAAACAAATATTATTTTTATCAAATAGCTAACTATCAAGTAGTTATAATATAAAACTTGTTTCATTTTGTTTCATCGCTTTTTTGTAATTAACTTGTAATCAGATTTTTAAGTCAAAATTTTGTTTCACTTGTTTCATTTGTTTCACACGTTCGTGAAACAGCAATGTTAACCGGGGTATATATTGATATCCAGCCCGCGTAGGTCTTGCATTTGCAGCACGCTGTCTAAAGCGCGTTTGGTTCCTTTGTAATTGCAGCCCCGTTGCTTATGGCCGCTAAAAGTATATCAACGTTGATATCTTTTAGCGTTTTAAACTTAATGCAATAACCGGTAACGCTGGCCTTACCTAATTCCTTTCCATAGGTTTGGGCAAGGTAGGTCTTATTCTTAATGCCGAGGATATAGACAGAGATGCCAGTTGTGTTTGCGCTCAACCCAATTTGGAAGAACTCCCTCGTGGTACCATCGGCATACTTTATCGTGTAAGACCCATAGCCTATGTTGGGGTTACTAACCGTTTTACCTTCGCTGTTAATACCATCATCAAACCATTGTTTACACCCCGGCAATGCCCTGAGTATCCGATTGTGCAGCTCCTGCATTTCGGCACGCTTTGGTTCAGGTTGGGTGGCGATATAAGCTGCGATCTGTTCCTGTACGTTCATACAATTATTGATTATGGTTGAGTTAGTCCGCGTAAAGTAATGATCAGTTGGTAACACAATCTTTTATCTGCCAGATCTTGCCATCGGTTTTGGCCCAGATGTAAAAGGCGTTGTTTTCGCCCAGTCCAAAACGCATGTCGGTCTTGGGGTTTTTAACCAGCTGGGGGTAAGTGGTTTTCAAATCGCCAAACTGCAGGTCGAACTCTTTGATGACGGCTTGTTGGCCCAGCTTCAGATCGGCCAGCTCAACGTAGAATACACGCCCCTTTACAATATCGCCAAAGATGTATTTGCCCTTAAGCGCTGCGATATCGCCGGTATAAACAAAGCCCCCGGCTACCGAGTTACCTTCATCGTGATCATACTGCGCAACCGGGTAGGTGTACTTAGGATCATCATGCGCGGGCAGGTTGTAAATAGCGCTTTTCTTACCGGCCAAAACTGAAACAAAGGTACCCTCGCGGGTTGGCCAGCCATAGTTAAGGCCGGGTTTAAGTATGTTCAATTCCTCCACATTGGTATAACCTATTTCAGAAACGATGACTTTACCATCAGGTGCCCGGGTAATTTTGTTAGGATTACGGAACCCGCGGGCATATACCTCGCCTAAAACAGTTGGGTCGCCGGTTTTGGCCCGGGGATTACTGGCGGGGATGCCGTATTTGCCGTTGCGGCTATTACGGCCCATCGGGTCGATACGCAGAATAGAACCCCTTGGCTCTGTCGAGCCGTTGCAAAGCCATGGATAACCTAATTCGCCCGAGCCGCCATCACCAAAATCAAGGTATAATAAGCCATAGCCAGGCATGCCCGGTTTAAGTGTCGGGTCGAATATCATTTGCTGCATACCGTGCATTGCCGAGGGGTTATCCATCCTGATCATTTCGCGCGGGGTGGCTTCAAAAACAGCAGCTGCGGGGTCCTTAACTTTCCACTCGGTAACAACCCATTGCAGGGCTACGGGTATGGAATCAGCATAGGCAAAGTCGGCCGGTGCCGAACCTTTCTTTTCGGTATGGGTGGTATACAATAACCCGTTCTTTAAAAAATCGGGGTGAAAAACAAACGTCCCCCAACCTGAGGCAAGTCCCGGTTCGTGAATGAATTTTGGCTTCTCTTTAGCCATGTCCATTACTACGTTAAACTGCTTGTCTTTAATTTCATAAAGTTTGCCGCGTAGGTCGAGCATAAACAGGCGGTTACCCGTAGGTGTCTTTAAAACGTAAGTTTGATTAATGCGGGTGAGTGGTTTTTTGGTTGATGTTGCCGGCGCGGTTGCCCATTCTTCCAGCTTTAAAGTAAGGCCGGCTTTGGCAATTTTGGTTGGAATGGGGTCCTTAACCGGTGCGCCAAGCTCGGCGGTATTTACGTAAACTTCGGCGGCTTTTTTATGGGTGTTGATGAAGGATAGCAGGGCGTTTATCTCCGCCGGTTTTAACTGCGGATGCGCGGGCATTGGTATTTTATATTCGGCAAATAAAGCAACGGCCCGTTTATTACCACTTTTTATTACGGCTTGCGAGTTAACAATGAATTTGCTTAAATAAGTATAAGATGCATCGGCTGTAACACCCGAAAGCACTGGACCTATGCCCCGCTGGCGGAAGTTATGACATTCAGCGCAATTTTTCTGGAACAGCGCGTCGCCTCTATCTATTATTAATTTATTGGTTGAGTAGGTTGGTGCCGCTTTTTTTTGAGCCTGGCCGGCAACAGTAAAGCCACAAAGCATCAGTAATAAACTGCTCTTTATAAAATTCATACAGGGGGTAGTTATTGGTATGGGTTATTCAGAAACTAATATATATAACAATACGCTATTTCTATATTGCGTATCAAATTAAATACAAAAGCTTAATCACAATCAATACGATGCGCCCATCAGAATCCTTTACTTGGTCTCGGCGCGGGTTTTACAACGAATCCCTCAATGTCACTTTAAAAGGTATAGCCAAATGCTCCTTGGTATTAGTCAGCGCCATTTCGGCAGCTTTCTCACCCATCATTTTAAAGTCGGTTGATATAGTGGTGATGCCGTTAAGGATGATCTTTTTAAGCGGCGTTTCGTTATAGGATATTACACCAATATCCTCACCTACTTTTAATTTACTGCTGATGATCTTTTCTACCAGCTCAACCAGGTCGTCCTCCATTAAGTTGATATACACGGTGCCGGTTTGCAGGGTTTCGTTAGCCAGTTCGTGGATGGTGGCATACTCAAAAGCATATTGCCTGCAAAAGTTAATAAAGCCTTTTAGTATCTCCTTGGGATAATAGCTATGCTCGGGGAAGATGATCTTGATAGTGTGGTATTTGCTCAGTTTATCTAAAAGTTGTGTTAGCGCGTCATAAATATCCTGCTCAAAATTTTCGTAGACCGCGCCAAAATCGCCGGTTATATTCTCCGGCGGTCCATTAGGATCAGTTTATCCTTCGGTAATTCGTTTATTACCGCCCGGGCGCTCTCGGTATTTTCTATAAAATGCGGGATGATGATTAGTTTTGAGTAATGATCGATATTACCCATAAGCAGCTTTTTAAAGAAGTTAAAATTGCTGTTATAAATGTAAAATCGATGGCGGCATTGCTGCCCAATACCTCGGCAAAGGCATCGTAGATAATCTTTTTATGGCTGCTTAACTTATTAAACAGCAGTAAAACTTTTATAGGCTGATTAAATTGCGTGTTACTTATAAAGTACCCCTTACCGGCTACCGAGTTAATAACATTGTACTTGCGTAACTCTTTATAAGCGCGCTCAATAGTATTGCGGGCAACCTCCAGCGCAATGCTCAAATCGTTAATAGATGGCAGGATATCGTCCTTTTCAATCTTCTCCTCCTCAATGCCGCGCAAAATGCTGTTGCAAATCTGCAAATACTTGGGTGTGATGGAGTGTTCATCGATCTGGATAATCTTTAAATAATTTTTCATCTTAAAATAACCGGACAGTAGGGGACGGTTAACCAAAATCATTTTTGTTAACTTGCCTTAACCAATTATACATCCTTTTTTAATAAACAATGAGAAAAGTCTCCTTTTTATTTATTGCCCTTTTTGCAGCGCAGCTATGCCTCAGGGCAGGTAAAAGTACAACATTTACAAACCGAGAACCTGACCAATCCTAACAGCGTCGACGCCTTATCGCCACGGTTTAGCTGGCAGTTAAACGCCGGCACGGCCCGCAACGTAATGCAAACTGCTTACGAGCTAAAGGTTAGCGGACCGAAAGGCATAGTGTGGGCGCCGGGTAAGGTTACAGGCGATGAGTCGCTGTACATTACCTATAAAGGTTCGCCTTTGGTATCGGGACAGCGTTATACCCGGCAGGTGCGGGTTTGGGATAATAAAGGTAAAGCGTCCGACTGGAGCACAGCATCATTCCAAATGGGCTTGTTAACTCCAGCCGACTGGAAAGCAGAATGGATAGGCCCTGTTACCGAAGAGCCATCGCGCCCAAGCCCGTTATTCAGGAAGGAATTTGCTGTAGCTAAAAAAATCAAATCAGCATTTGCTTATATAACTGCTCATGGTATATACGAGGCACACATAAATGGCCAGCGTGTGGGTACAGATTATCTTACACCCGGTTATACCAGCTATAACAAACGCATACAATACCAGGCTTATGATGTTACCAACCTGTTAAAACAAGGTAATAACGCCATAGGCGCGGCATTGGGCAGTGGCTGGTACCGGGGCATTTATGGTATTGGCACCCGCAAAGAAATTTACGGTAAAGACATTGCATTGCTTATGCAGTTAAATATCACCTTTACCGATGGCACTACAGCTACTATAGGCACCGATGGCACCGGAAAACTTCAACAGGCGAGGTGCGTTATGCAGAGATTTATATGGGATCGACCACAGATGCCCGCATGGAGCAAAAAGGATGGTCGACAGCTGCGTTTGACGATAAAAGCTGGGGCGCTGTAGCCGTACAAAACTACCCTAAAAACATATTGATTGCTACGGTTAATGAGCCGGTTAAAAAGCACGAAACATTTAAATCGGTTAAATTATTCACCACGCCAAAAGGCGAGAAAGTGATCGACTTTGGCCAGAACCTGGTAGGTTGGGTTAAGTTTAAAGTTAAAGGTAACGCCGGTGATAAAATTGTAATATCGCACGCCGAAGTAATGGATAAAGCGGGCAATTTCTATACAGACAACCTGCGCGACGCTAAATGTATCAATACCTTTATACTAAAAGGGGGTGCCGAAGAAACTTTCGAGCCGCAGTTTACCCGGCAGGGTTTCCGTTATATCCGGATAGAGGGTTACCCGGGTGAGATCAAGCCGGAAGATTTTACGGCTACGGCTGTTTATTCGGACATGCCGGTAACCGGAACGTTTACTACTTCTAATCCGCTGATCAACCAATTACAACATAATATAGAGTGGGGCCAGCGCGGCAACTTTATTGATATTCCTACCGATTGCCCGCAACGCGATGAGCGTTTAGGCTGGACCGGCGACGCGCAGGTGTTTTCGCGCACGGCTACCTATAACATGAACGCGCATAACTTTTTTGCCAAATGGTTAAAAGATGTCGCTTTAGATCAGTTTGCTGATGGCAGTGTACCGCATGTTATTCCGGATGCTTTTGACAATGGCAAGCCTGCAGGCGCCGGCGGCAGTACAGGCTGGAGTGACGTTGCAACTATCGTCCCATGGAATATGTACCGCCTATGGCGATAAAGAGTTGTTGGCTAATCAATACAGCAGCATGAAAGCCTGGGTTGACTGCATGAAAACCGCAGCCGTAACAATCTGTGGAACACCGGCGGTCATTTTGGCGACTGGCTGTTCTTCACCCGAAATGATGATAATGATGGCACAGCAGCTATCACCAGTAAATATTTAATAGCGCAATGCTTTTATGCTTATTCAACCCAGTTGCTGATAAACGCGGCGAAAGTTTTAGGCAAAACTGATGACGAGGCTACGTATACCAAATTATTAGCTGATGTTAAAGCCGCCTATTTGAGGGAATATGTTACTCCTAACGGCTTAATATCATCAGACACCCAAACAGCTTACACCTTAGCGTTACAATTTGATATGCTGCCCGAAAACTTAAGAATGCAAGCGGCAGACAGGTTAGCTGCTAACGTACGCCGTTATGGTAATCACCTAACTACCGGCTTCCCGGGCACGCCTTATCTATGCAGTGCGCTTAGCCGTTTCGGGCATGCCGATGTTGCCTTTACCTTATTATTGCAGCCAAACTATCCGTCATGGTTATATCCGATTAAAATGGGCGCCACTACTATTTGGGAAAGATGGAACGGTATCCATCCTGATGGAACGCTCGAAGTACCTTCCATGAATTCCTATAACCATTACGCGTACGGCGCCATTGGCGACTGGATGTACCGCACAGTTGCAGGTTTAGATACTAAAACCGACCGTAGGCTATAAAGGCATCATCATCAAACCAACTATAGGCGGCAACTTTACTACCATTGCTGCGGATTATGAAACACCTTATGGAAAAGCAAGCTCGCACTGGAAAATTGATGGCGGTAATTTTGTACTGGATGTAGTTATCCCGGCAAATGCAACGGCCACCATTTATGTACCAACCAAAGGCGATAACGCGGTTACCGAAGGCGGTAAACCGGTTACAAAAGCAGCCAATCAAATAGCAGGTTATACTGCTGTAAATGTAGGCTCAGGCACTTATCATTTTACAACATCAATGTAATACCTAAAAGACATGGAAGTAATTTTCGGAGTAATATTTCACTTTATCGGCGGCTTTGCCTCGGGTAGTTTTTATATCCCTTACAAAAAAGTAAAAGGCTGGGCATGGGAAAGTTTCTGGATTGTAGGCGGATTGTTTTCATGGTTGATCGTTCCGCCTATTGCGGCCTGGTTAACGGTTCCCAACTTTGTGGAGATCATTAAGGCTACTAACGGTGGTATATTAGGTTTAACCTACTTCTTCGGGTTATTATGGGGAATAGGCGGTTTAACTTACGGTTTGGGTGTGCGCTATTTAGGGGTGTCATTAGGCAGTACCATTATCCTGGGCTTATGCTCGGTATTTGGCGCGCTGGTACCGGCGGTTTATTATGAGTTTTCGCCGAAGGACGGTAAAGACAGCATTGGTATGCTGGCATTAAGTCATTGGGGTCAGATCGTATTGATAGGTATAGCTGTATGCGTTCTCGGTATTATTATTTGCGGCCGCGCAGGTACGCTAAAAGAGCGGGACTTAAATAAATCAGGCGCAGCCGTAAATGAAAATAAAGACTACAAATTTGGTTTGGGTATTACCGTAGCCATTATATCCGGTGTGTTGAGCGCCTGCTTCGCCTTTGGTATTGATGCGGGTGCCGACATGGCAAACGCCGCTAACGCGGCCTGGAGAGAAGCCAATCATATTACAGATAATGCCAACTTCCTGTATAAAAACAACGTTACTTATATCGTTATCCTTTGGGGAGGATTGACTACCAACTTTATTTGGTGCATGATCTTAAACGCCCGCAACAAAACATTCGGTAACTATACTGATGGTAAAACCCCGCTGTTGAAAAACTATATCTTTTCGGCATTAGCGGGCACAACCTGGTTCCTGCAGTTCTTCTTCTATGGTATGGGCGAAAGCAAGCTGGGTAACGGCGCAAGCTCATGGATCCTGCACATGGCGTTTATTATCCCGGTAGCAAACATGTGGGGGTAATATTGAAAGAGTGGACGGCCGTAAGCAAAAAGCATTTACCACCTTAGTGGTAGGTATAGTAACCATTATCCTATCGGTTATTTTGGTAGGCTATGGCAACAATTTAAAAGACAAAGAAGTCGCTAAAACAGCGCAAGTAGAAATAAACAAATAACAATACGATCAACAAACAGTACAATGTCTATCAAAGAAACAAATTTTAAGCACGTAAGCTATTTATGGGACGATGCGGAGGCTGCAAAGCTTGCGGGTGACGAAGTGGCACTTTTAATATACCGGTCTAACCTGTTAGGGGCCGACTTGCGCCTGACTAACTACGGTGGCGGCAATACTTCCTGCAAAGCAATGGCTAAAGACCCGTTGACAGGCCAGACGTTGAAGTGATGTGGATCAAAGGATCGGGCGGCGACATAGGTACGCTTAAAAAAGCGGATTGGCTGCACTGTATGTAGATAAATTGCGCAGCCTTAAAAATATATATCGGGGTTTGGAGCATGAGGATGAAATGGTGGAACTGTTTAACCATACTATTTACGACCGGCATCTAAAGCGCCGTCAATTGATACGCCGCTACACGGGTTTTTACCCTTTAAACATATCGACCACCTGCACCCCGACGCAGCTATTGCCATCGCGGCAGCAAAAGATGGTAAGCAAATAACTGCCGACCTGTTTAAAGGTAGAATTGGCTGGGTAGAATGGCAAAAACCGTGTTTCGACCTGGGCCTGCAATTAAAATCTTGTTTAGATGCTAATCCGGGCATCCGGGGTATTATGCTGGGATCGCATGGCTTATTTACCCGGGGCGATACCGCTTACGAAAGCTATATTAATACGCTTGAAGTTATTGAGCAATGCGCCGAATACCGGAGCAAAACTATGGCAAAAAGGCCCCATCTTTGGCGGTAAAAAGCTGGATAGTTTAGACGAAGCCGGTCGTAAAAAACAGGCTATCGCCTTAGCGCCGATACTGCGCGGTTTCTGCTCGTCAAAACAAAATATGATCGGGCATTTTACAGATGATGCCCGTGTATTAGAGTTCATTAATTCAAATGATCTGGATAGATTGGCACCGCTTGGTACCAGTTGCCCGGATCACTTTTTGAGGACAAAGATCAGTCCGCTGGTATTAGATTTAGGAAAAGACGAGGATTTGAGTGATGTTGAAGCGTTAAAAACACGCCTTGCCCCAGCATTCGATGCTTACCGGGCGATGTATACCGAGTATTATAACACCTGCAAGCATGATAACAGTCCGGCTATCCGCGATGCTAACCCGGTGGTAATTTTATATCCGGGTGTTGGTATGTTCACCTTCGCTAAAGACAAGCAAACCGCCCGCGTAGCCGCCGAGTTCTATATCAACGCCATCAACGTAATGAAAGGTTCTGGAGCTATTTCTGAATATACCTCATTACCACGCCAGAAAGCTTTTAATATTGAATACTGGTTGTTAGAAGAAGCCAAACTGCAACGCATGCCGAAGCCTAAAGCTTTATCAGGTCGCGTGGCATTGGTCACCGGTAGTGCAGGTGGCATTGGTAAAGCTATCGCCAAAAAGTTTGCCGAAGAGGGAGCATGTGTGGTATTGAATGATATGAATGCTGAACGCCCGGAAGGTGCCGGCGAAGAGTTTAAAAAGCTTTTTGGTAAAGATGCTTACACCAATGCCATTTTGGATGTTACCAAAGCGGATCAGATTGACAGCGCGGTAGCTGAAGCAATTTTAGCTTTTGGTGGTGTGGACCTGATCGTTAATAATGCCGGGCTGTCTATCTCAAAAACCATTGCCGACCATACCGAAAAGGATTGGGACCTGCTATATGACGTATTGGTGAAGGGCCAGTTCATGGTTACACAGGCGGCTTCTAACGTGATGAAGAAACAGGATATCGGCGGTGATATCATTAATATCGTCAGCAAAAACGCGTTGGTAAGCGGTCCAAATAACGCCGGTTATGGCAGCGCCAAAGCAGCGCAGTTACACCTAAGCAGGTTGAATGCCGCAGAGTTGGGTGCCGATAAGATCCGTGTTAACGTGGTTAACCCGGATGCGGTTATCAGCGACAGTAATATCTGGGCCGGTGGCTGGGCCGAAGGCCGGGCCAAAGCATATGGCATAACCGTTGCCGAACTGCCTGCTTATTATGCTAAACGCACTTTATTAAATGAAGTTATTTTGCCGGTAGATATTGCCAACGCCTGCTTCGCTTTCGCGGGCGGTTTATTAGGTAAATCAACCGGGAATGTTTTAAATGTTGATGGCGGTGTTGCCGCTGCATTTGTAAGATAATATACTATGGAACAACAAAAAATTGATGAATTTAATCATCAGCATATAAAAGACCATCAGCGCAAATTTAATTTCGTTGCCGAGGATGTAATTAATTTGGATGATGTATTGCAAAAACTGCAGGCATTCAATATTGCCATACCAAGCTGGGCATTAGGTACCGGCGGTACCCGTTTTGGCCGTTTTTCGGGCGGTGGCGAACCACGTAACCGGAAGAAAAGATAAGCGATGTGGGGATGATCCACGCGTTAAACCGTTCGAGTAATTCTATCTCGTTGCACATCCCGTGGGATATTCCTGAAAATGCTACGGCGATAAAGGCCCACGCGGCGCAATATGGTCTACACTTCGACGCGGTAAACTCTAACACTTTCCAGGGATCAGAAAGATGCCAAACTGAGCTATAAATTTGGTTCGTTGCACCATACTGATAAAGCGGTGCGCGACCAGGCTATAGCACACAATATCGAAGTAATAAAATACGGTGTTGAATTGGGCTCAAATGCGTTATCGGTTTGGTTGTCTGATGGATCAAACTTCCCGGGACAATTGAATTTCCGTAAGGCATTCCAAAATACACTGGACAGCCTGCAGCAAATTTATGAAGCTCTGCCTGACGACTGGAAAGTTTGGATTGAGTACAAACCCTTCGAACCAAATTTCTACTCGACCACCATTGGCGATTGGGGGCAATCATACCTGTTAGCTTCCAAACTTGGTAAAAAAGCGCTGACGTTGGTTGATCTTGGTCACCACCTGCCCAACACCAATATAGAGCAAATAGTGTCTTTATTGCTGATGGAGCAAAAGCTGGCCGGTTTCCATTTTAACGACTCAAAGTATGGTGATGATGACCTCACTGTAGGCAGCATTAACCCCTACCAGCTTTTCCTGATATTCAATGAGTTGGTTGAAGGTATGGATGCCCGCGGCTTGAACCATGCAACCGGTATTGGCTGGATGATAGATGCGTCGCATAATGTTAAAGACCCTATTGAGGATCTGATCCAATCGGTAGAGGCTATAAAAATTGCCTACGCGCAAGCATTATTGATTGATACCAAAGCACTGGTTGACGCGCAACAAAATAATGATGTAGCCAAAGCGCAGGAGATCTTGCAAACAGCCTATCGTACTGATGTGCGCCCGCTGATAGCCGAAGCGCGTTTACGTGCCGGTGGTGCACTAAACCCTATTGCGCTATATCGTGAAGGAGCGGTGCGTGCCAACCTAATCAAACAACGCGGCGAAAAAACCCGTGCAACCGGATTATAGCATGAACCCTATACCTGTTATCGCGGTTTTTGATGTGGGCAAAACCAATAAAAAGCTCTTTCTTTTTGATGAGAGCTATAATATTGTTTTTGAACGCTCGGCCAGTTTAATGAGATCGTTGACGAAGACGGTTTCGCCTGCGAGAATCTGGATGCGCTGAAAAAATCCATCTTCGATTCGCTGAACGAAGTAAAGCGTTTAAAAGAGTTCAGGCTGGAAGGGGTTAACTTTTCGGCCTATGGGGCAAGTTTTGTTTATTTAGATAAGGACGGCGAAGCTATAGCACCGCTGTATAACTATCTAAAACCATATCCGCAGCAATTAAAAAAGCAGTTTTATGATACTTATGGCGATGAAACTAAAATAGCTTTTGAAACAGCCTCGCCTGCATTAGAAAGTCTAAATTCGGGCCTGCAACTGTATCGCATAAAACATGAGCAGCCCGAATTATTTAAGCGGATAAAATACGCGCTTCACCTGCCGCAGTATTTAAGTTATTTGGTAAGCGGCCGCGCTTTCTCTGACTGTACCAGCATAGGCTGCCATACCGCTTTGTGGAACTTTGAAAAAACACTTACCACAATTGGGTGATTAAAGAGGGTATAGATAAAGTCCTTGCACCCATAGCACCATCAAACGGCGTAGTCGAGCCGGCTGATGTGAAAGAACATTACCGGTAGGCATAGGCCTGCATGATAGTTCGGCGGCGCTGATACCTTACCCGGCGAGTTTTAATATGCCTTTTGTATTGCTGTCTACCGGTACCGTCCATCAGTTTAAACCCTTTTAACCAATCGTCTTTAACAGCCGAAGAGTTGGAGAAAGACTGCTTGAATTATATCCAGTACAAAGGCAAGCCGGTTAAAGCATCGCGTTTATTTAGCGGGCATGAGTACGATGTTGGCATTAAAGCCATTGCCGAAAAATATGGTGAGGATGTGATCAAATACCGTAATATTTCTTACGATACCGATTTGGAAGGCGAAGACATTATCGCTTATTTTGAACTGATGCATAACCTTGTCGCGAAGCAAAAAATAGCGACTGCCCTTGTGTTAAAAAACAGCCCTGTAAAACGCATTTTTGTTGACGGTGGCTTTAGTAAGAACGCCGTTTTTATGAACTTACTGGCGAAGGCTTTTCCTGACGTTGAAGTTTATGCGGCATCAATGGCGCAGGCTACCGCTTTGGGTACAGCATTAGCTATCCATAACAGCTGGAACACCAAATCAGATATCCCAAGCGATCTCATTAATCTAAAATATTACTCTGCGACAAAGAGCGCCGGTTGATCTAAGTGGCGGAACCACGTTTTTGTTTAAACCATTCGGCCTGCTCTTCCTGTGTAAAAAATGTCCAGGCTACAAAGCGGCTTGTTTTTTGGCCATGTGCCATGGTGATAGTTTTTATCCCGGCAGCTTTAACAAACTTTAACGTGCTGTAAACAGTTGGCAGGGTCTCTTTTTTGATATGAGAGAGGTAAACCATAATACCTGTTTCCCGTAGGTTACGCTTTCCTCAATCATTTTGCGCACAAAACCAGCCTCGCCACCTTTGGTCCAAAGCTCATTTTTTGGCCGCCGAAATTTAAAAAGGTAGGCTTTTTCATCACACCCAACTTTTTCCATTTGGTGGCAGTGGCATCGGCCGCTTCACGGAATGACGCGTGGAAGGGTGGATTACAAATGGTAGCGTCAAAGCGCTCATCGGGTTTAATAATGTTGGCGAATATGTCATAGCCAGGCTGCAAACGGATGTCGATCTTCCGTTCCAAACCTTTGTTTAACCCTATAATATCTTTTGCAGACCGAATAGCAGTTGGGTCAATGTCAGTACCTGCAAACTGCCAGCCATAAAAACTGGAACCAATTAACGGGTAAACCAGGTTTGCACCTGTACCAATATCAAGCACGTGTATTTTGTTTCCCTTCGGAATTGCGTTATCATTTGTCTCTGCCAGCAAATCGGCTACGTAGTGGATATAATCTGCACGGCCGGGTATAGGCGGGCAAAGGTATCCTTCGGGGATATCCCAGCCATCAACACCATAAAATTGCTTAAGCAGTGCTTTATTTAATGCTTTAATAGCTTCAGGGTTAGTAAAGTCAACCGACTCAACCTCAAATTTATTCAAGCCCACAAATTTCCTTAAAGCAGGATTAGCTTTAATAAGCTGTTTAAAATCATAGCCCTGCCGGTGTACGTTCCGGGGTGCATGCTTTCTTTTCGGGTGTTTTTGGCAGATTTGTAGTCATTATATCTTCAGCTTATAACTGCAAAGGTAATCAGTAATATCTGATAAAGTCTATATCATTAATTGTGTTAATATTTATGCCTGCCGGTACGATAATTCGCCTATATTAGTTCAAGCCAATTATCAATTATGAAGACAAACCTGAAATACCTTTTAATGGGTGTACTAACAGTGGGTACGCTTTTAACTAAAGCCCAGCAGCTGCCCATAAATGCCGGGCCGTTTAAACCAACCGACGAGTCATTAAAAGAATATAAATACCCCGAATGGTTCAGGGATGCTAAGTTTGGCATTTGGGCGCATTGGGGGCCGCAGGCCGTACCGCGCCGGGCGACTGGTATGCAAGGGGTATGTATGAGCAGGGGAGCCGTCAAAACAAATATCATGTGGCACATTATGGGCCGCCGTCAAAATTTGGATATAAGGATATCATCCCATTATGGAAAGCCGAGAAATGGGACCCCGAAAAGCTGATGGCGCTATACAAAAAAGCCGGTGCTAAATACTTTGTAAGCATGGGCAGCCATCATGATAATTTCTTTTTGTGGAAATCACAACTGCATAAATGGAATGCATTTAATATGGGGCCGCATAAAGACGTGGTGGGCGCCGGCAAAAGGCGGCACAAAAAGAGGGCCTTAAATTTGGCGTGTCAGAACATTTGGCAGCCAGTTATACCGGTTCCGTGCGTCGCACCGGGCAGATAAAACAGGCGATTTGGCCGGAGTACCCTACGATGGAGCCGACCCGCAATATGCCGATCTATACCATACCAAAGCAGCACCAGACGACAAAGCCTGGTTAACTACCAACCCTGATTATATGAAAGAATGGTATGCTAATGTAAAAGAACTGGTAGATACTTATCACCCCGATCTGCTTTATTCTGACAGTAAGTTACCCTTTGACGAGGTGGGCCGCAGCATGCTTGCTAATTTCTATAACGGTAACTTTGCGTTCCACAATGGTAGCCCTACTGCTATTTATAATTGCAAAGAAGCATCAAACGGTAAATGGGTGCAGGATCTGGAACGTGGTGTACAGGGCGATATCAATCCGTATCCATGGCAAACCGATACATCTATAGGTGATTGGTTTTACCAAACAGGCCAGAAATACAAAACCGGTACAGAAGTTATACAAATGCTGGTTGATATTGTAAGTAAAAACGGCAACCTGCTGATTAACGTAGTACAGACCCCGGAGGGCGAACTTGAGCCTGATGTGTTGAAAATAGTGGAAGATATTGCTGCCCGGATGCCCGCTAACGGTAAAGGCATTTACGGTACCCGCCCCCGAAAATTTATGGCGAGGGCCCGTCAACTATTAAAGAAAATCAAAAGAAAGGTCAGTTTTCGGGCCTTGCAGATACGCGCAGTTATCAATCTGCTGATATCCGCTTTACTACCGGGGAAACAACTTATATGCTTTTTGCATGGAAGTGCCGCAAGGTGATATACAGATCAAATCTTTAGGAAAAACATCAACCGTTAATGATAAAAAAATAGTGAGCGT
>NZ_JABFCR010000050.1:0-24976 GCF_013087555.1 Mucilaginibacter humi | reverse complement strand
AGCTATAACGGCTTTCTTATCCTCCGAAAAAATAAAAAACGAAAAGAAGAAGGCGTAAAATATGATGCCTTTATCTACATCCAGCAGGTTTTCTGACAGCGATACCACCGCTACCACCAGCATAAAGCTAAAGAACAAAAGATCTTTTCTTCGCAACGCCTGCTTAAAGCCAAACCACAAAGTAGCCAGGTAGATAAACAAGCCTATAATACCCGATTTTAGCAGCATGCTTAAATACTCGTTATGCGCGTTAAGATTGTTCAGAAACGAATTATAGTACTTCTTTTGGAAAAAGCTTTCATGTAATAAGCCAAGTTCTGAGCCTGCACCATAACCAATTATTGGCGATTTGCTGATCAATTCGGTAGCGGTGCCCCAACGGTCAAGGCGCGAATCAAAAGCCTTATCGGTACTTGTTAAAGCGAGGTCGTATTTTAAATCGTTTACCAGCCGCACCCTGAAATTGCCAACGGTAAATAACATAATGATAAGCACTACTGATAATGATGCCGTAACCGCAATAAACCTTACCCGCTTTTTATCCATCAATAAAAAATAAGGCACAGCCAGGTTGATGATTAAAAACAGCGCGACAAAAATAGATTTTGAACTTAACTGAATTATCCCGGCTAATAAAATAACGCTGCAAATAATATAAATAGCCTTGTTAATGACCGGCTGTTTCTTTAATAATTCTGATAGCAGGTATACCAGCGCCATAACCAGTTGCAGCGAGAAAAATGTGGCGTGCATTTCAATGGAGTCAGAAAAATTTTGATTGGTAAATGCTCCAGAAACGATAGCGCGCAGCGGCAACCTATAATGCCTGATGGTATAAAAAGCATCAGCATACAAATACAATACAACCAAAGTACATACCAGTGAGAACCCCAACAATAATTGATTGCGATATTTCTTCAGATCAAAAGGCGATAGAGAAAAGAGTATGGGGAACAATAATATAGTGATATGTTTGCCCCACTGGTTAAAAGCTTCGGGGCGGTTAATGGTGTAAATGGTGCTTAACAGCGTAACAAAAAACACCGATTGTAATAACAGGTTACTAACTGTAAAAACCGGTTTGATGTCTCTTCTGTTCAGTTGAATAAGCGTATGCAGGCAAAAGCTTGCCAGGATAATGTGGCTGTAAAAAAATCAAAAGGGAGGCTGGCTATAAAAGCCAGTAAATGGTAGTAGCTTATTTTAGTTGCCGGCGCACCGTGTTTAAGAAATAAGCCTTCCATTGTTGTAATCATGATAGCACTCAATAGCGTATTGTTCGTAGCCGTCAACCACGCTTTCCCAATTAAACAGGTGCTTTATTTTTTGCAGGTTGTTTTTTACCATAGTTTTTCGGGGTCATGCCTTTGTACCGTTTCAACCAGCTGTTTTACATCATTTGGATTTGAAAAATAGAAAGCATCAGTACTTAAAACAGCCTGGTTAAACGGGTTGTTATGTGCGGCTATTAAAGCCTCGCTGGCCATAGCTTCTAATAACGATGGGTTGGTACCGCCCACACTATGCCCATGAAAATACAGGTACGAATTATTTTGCAGCGCCCTAACTTTGCCAGTGTCAAAAATCGACCCTTTAAACTCTATCCTGCTATCGTTTTGAAATTTATGGGTGATAAATTTGCCGAAGCGATTGCCGGTATCGCCCAAAACTTTAAATGGCTTGTTAGAATTACTCTGGTTATAACCCTCTAAAATTGTTTCTATATTGTTTTCAGGCTCCATGCGGGCCATCAGTAAAAAATAATCTTCTTTGGCAGCTTCGGCCGGGGTTATTTGCTCGCGTTCTATAGGTGAGATCATATCAGCGCCATACGGGATATACCGGCTGTTGATATCGTACTTGCGGGCCAGGTATTGTTTAATAACCATCGAGTCGGACACGTAATACTGGCTATGTTTTACAGCCAGCTTTTCGGCATATTTTAAAAAATTTTGTACCGGTTTTGAGTATTTGGAGCGCTTCCACTCCAGCCCGTCCATATTGGTAATGATGGCGCTTCGCTCAGGATATAAACTGCCCCAAACCGAGCTGCTGGTATATCCCATAATAATGATCACATCAAAATTGCGTTTACGCGAGTCGCGGATGCAGTTCAGATCATAAACAAACTGCCCTGCCGAGCCGATTAAATATTCGGGGTCATAGCAATGGATGATGTTTACACCGTTCCGTGTCCTGCGTATACGGGTGGTTGTGTGAGTTATATACGCTTACCGTGTGCCCGCGCTTAGCCAATCCTGCCGATACATATTCTGATATATGCTCAAACCCACCGTAGTGGTTCGGGATGCCCCGGGTTCCTAATATCGCTATCTTTAATTTCATGTGGCAGCTAATATTTGTTGATACGCAGCAAATGTGCTTTTGGCTGCCTGCGCCCATGTATATTTTTCCAAAATTTTTTCGCGTAGGCTATCCAGCCTTACAGTAGTACTTGCTTCTTCAACAGCGGCTAATATACTTTTCGGCTTCGCCGGATCACAATAGAAGGCATAATATTCAAAATATTCGCGGGTGTCGCCTTTGTCTGTTATCACCAGGTTGCACCCCATGGCAGCCGCTTCAAGCGAACTTAGGCCCGTAGTTTCAAACCAGCTGGGCAAAATATGTACGCCTGCCTGCTGATAATAAGCTACCAGATCGGTTTGGGGCAAATGGTCGATAAATTGGATGTTTGCTGCTGCTATTCTTCGGCACTCGTCATAATACGCCTGTTGGTTGGGGCTATGGTTACCTATCAGTAATAATTTAAAGCGGGTGTTATTTAAGGCTTTTATCAGGTTAAGCTGGTTTTTTATCCCCTCTATCCGTGCCACGCATAAAACCATATTGTTATCCTTCATGATTGAGCTATCATGGTTAAATAAAGCAGGATTGATACCATTGGGTATCACCCGGTATTTAACCTGTTGCGGATAGGACTTCATCAAACGCTGATATTCCGACTCGGAATTAGGCAATATCATAGCTGCATTGCGCAGGATTTCCATAATGCTTTTACGCTGACCCTTCCAGATATAGCTGCGGCTTGACAGGTGGTCGCGGCCCAATAGCCAGCGGGCCATCGTTTTTATATATTCGATACTATTTGAAGGCAGATAGCTAAACAAAGCACCAATGCCTTTACGGTGATGTTTATCGTATTCGCTGTAATTAACCAAAATAGTTGAAACCACATAAGGCTTGCCGGCTTTTTTGCTATGATATAAAATATCAGCCGGGCGAATGATGTTAAAGAAATGCAGCAGATCGTACCTGCTATAATCAATAACATCATTCGCCAACATTACTTCCGCAACAACACCCAGCTCTTTTAATTGCGAAGCGGTTTGTACTGCCTGAACCGTATCCCCACCGGGTACGATATATAAAGTCGATCGTGCTATTATTGCTACCCTCATACTATAAACGGTTAGGGCTAAGTTTATGCAGCCACGCTATAAAGCTTTCGGGGAAATAACTTAACATGTACAGCAGGTAGTTCTCCAGCCGTAACGGATAGATCCTGATGGCCCGGTTAAAATAATCGCGGGCCTTTTCGGGCTGGTGGTTATCTGTCAGGAATTTTTGCCGCATAAAGCATTATAGGCGCCCTCTTTTATTTTGCGGACGTCCCGGTCCTTAATTATAGCCAGCAGCTCATTACCCTCGGCGGCAGTTATGAAGCCGCGCAGTACAATCTCGCGCTTTAATTCCCGGAACCTTCGTCCCCGCCATTTCTCATCAATAGTTACCGATGATGAGTTGAGGCGGTATTTTATCAGCGGTTCTGTAAGGTTGCAAAGCCTGCCCGAGCCTGCAAGGTTGGCCCACAATAAATAATCCTCAAAGTTATGGGCATGGGTCGGATAGCCGCCCGCATCAATCACCGCCTGCTTTTTGTACATAACGGCGGGGTGCACAAACGGGCAGTAAAAATATAATTTATCGATGATCTGCTCGTGCGAGTAGGCGATACAATGAAAGTCAAATAAAAACTCACCGTTCTCTAAAATGTATTTGGCCTCGCTGCCTACTAAAATATATTCGGGGTTATCCTGTAAAAACCGCACCTGTTTTTCTAACCGGTAAGGGTAGCAAACATCATCCGCATCAAACCTTGCAATGTAGGGAGCCCTTGCATGTGCCAGGCCGGTATTTAAAGCAGCTGCAACGCCTTTATTGGACTGGCTGATCAATACTATACGGTCGTCCTTAAAGCTGTCGATGATGGCCACTGTTTCATCTGTCGAGCCGTCGTTTACAATCAGCAATTCAAAGTCGGTATAGGTTTGTTGCAGCACCGACGTAATTGCTTCGGCAATATATTTTGCAGCATTGTAAGCCGGCATTAAAACGGTTATGCTTGGCGTGGCGGTCATGCTATTACGGTTTTAGGGGTTAACGGTAACTGACTTTCTTTAATATCTAAAAATAACAATAACTCAAACAATACCACTACCGATAGCTGCTCGAACCAATAGTCGATAAAAAATATCGACGATAATAAGATTAATAACGGGATGCCGTAAGTGAGCTTTTTATGATGCCGGGCAAAAAACCACAGGTAATAAATAAACAAGGCCAATAGACCCAATAAACCATATTCGGATAGTAATTGATCATATACTGAAAATGGACTGTTAGTTAACGAGTGGGTGCCCGCCGCCCTGCTGAAAAAAGAAAGGTAAACATCCGTGTGGTTCCTCAAAAAATCAGGGTTAATGTAAACGTATTTTTTAGGATAACCCCCGCTAAAATTTAACCCGGTTGCCTTAAATGCCAGTTTCGACGAAAAATTGCCAACGCCCTCACCAAAAAATATTTTAGCAGGGTGTTGCTTAAAAAAATTTAAGGTCTGTTTCATCCCCGTAATTTTCCCGGGGTGGGGCTCCGTGTATGGGTTTTGAAACAGGCAGTTCTCGCTCATGCGCGGTTACAAAATCGTGTAACTGAGTTTGTTCTTTTGGGGTCGATCGCAACCATTGATATCCCGGCAGGTTAAGATTAGGCTTAGGTAGAATTATTTTGCCGGTTGGGGTAGTTACTACTCCCGCAGGCAAGGTGTTAGTTACAATCTTAGGCGTATGTGCTTTATATAAACTGTCGAGATAGAGGGTTGCTATCTTTTCCTTTTTCTCTTCGGGTGTAAGCGTGCTATCCGGCCGTAAGGTAATGCGTATGGTATTATCGACCAGCCATGGGGAGATTACCGGCTTTTTGTATAAGGCGGTTTTTATCGTGTTTAATGCATAATCATTATTCTGTGGGGATATTTTAGCCATAAACACCACCAGAACCCCGGCAAACAACGATAATGCTTTTCTGATCGCGGTTGCTTTTAAAAACAAACAGGAACCCCGGAGAGCGATTACCAGCAAATTGATAAAATTACTGGCCGTAAGTAATAACACCGCCATACAAACCAGCGTCATCAGAAAGTTTTTGCGGGTTAAAAAGTAAACCACTCCAAAAGCATTTATTACGGAGTTGGTTATTGATGAGTCGAACGTTAGCCCCTTTATAAAATCGCCGGTACTGATGAAGTATTTTTGGTACTCGCCCCGGTAAGTAAATGGGTTAAGTGCATGGGTATGTACTATAATAGCGCCTATATTTAACAGCGATACAGCTGTATTAATAATAAAGAAAATAACCGTGGTTTGATTAATTACCGCTACCGTGTTCCTTTCAACTGTCAGCTTAATTTGGTGTATCGCTAAAATACTTACTAACCAAAAACCTATGCCGGTTATAAAAACCAGGTTATAGTTTAAATTGGTGTAGCGCCCGTTAAGTAAGTACCCAATTACCGCCAGCACAATTATCAGCGGGTAAAAAAGCGGCAGCCTTGAGCCTTTAAGTCTGAAGCCAAATTTAAAATTGAAGTTTAACAGGTAGATGGCGGCAAGCGCAACAACCTTTACCGCCAGCTTAACATCTAAAAACAGCACCAAAAACAGCAGTAATTTCCAGTCGGTGCTGCCTTTTATTTTTATTAAATTAAATGCGATTGGCTTTTGGGTCATCCGATTTTTACAGGGGCAAATCACCGGGTTAATCCCGGTAGAGGGATTACGGGCGGAAATTGGGAATGGTTGCCTGTATACTAAGTTCCCCTCTTGAGAGGGGTGCGGTGGGCGGTGCGGCCGCAGGGGTGTGTATGCGCGCGAAAGGACACACCCCTCCGCCCCTCTCAAGAGGGGAATCGCACTGGCCGCGCCTTATTATCCGATTAAAGTTTTGATCTGATGTCTATCACTCAACCGTATCTGCCCGGTGATAAACAACAACCCCAAATAAACCACTATCGACACCGGTATAATCGCCCGGTACCGTGCAAAATAGCCTTTGCCCCCATCCCGCTCACCAATGCGCAGGCAGTACAGATTAATAAAGGCTGCCAGATATGTTTTAGTTCGGCCGGGGTGTTTTTGCTGAGATAGAAAATGATTTGCGCTATGCAAGCCAGCAGGAAGGCAATAGCTGCTCCCTCGTTTTTATAGATGGGGATAAGCACCACATCGCCCACCACATTTACGGCCAGCGTAACCATAAAGGCATGCAATATCATTTTTAAGCGCCCCTGCGCAAAGAAGATCGTCCACAAAAAATTCTCCGGTACAGCAGGGGCAGGCAAAGCGACAGGATAAAAATGGTATTAACATTAACCGCCCCGTATTTGCCTTGCGTAACCCAATCAATAATGGGCGACCAGTAGATATTTAACAACAGCACTGTAAACGCTGCAACTATCATCTCTACCCTGATCAAAAACTTCAACCCCGCTATATTAATAACGCCCTGCTTAAACATTTTGGTAAACCCGGGGATAAGCAACGGTGCTATGGCCAATAACGGCAGAGTAGCGATCTCAAACAACTTATAGGCAAAACTATACTCGGCCAGTTTAATGGACGATAGCATGAAGCCGATAAAGATCCAATCGAACCGGGCCAGCGATGAGGTAATTAGTACAACGCCCATTTGTGGCAGCGCTTCGCGGATAAGGTTGAAATAATTGGGCCCGTCCCATTTTAAACGTACCGGCATTTGGGCTTTGGTTTTAAACAGGGTAAAGCCAATTATAAATTCTAAAGTATCGCCAATAATAAAAATGGCGACAATTACAGATAGATCAATACTATGCAGCAACAGCGCCACCACCAAACAAACACAACGTACAAAATTTGATATAACCGATAGCCGTGCCATTAGTCTGAATCTTTCCAACCCGTTGGCGGCTTGTTTGTAGGGAGTGGAGAGATAGATCATCAGCTTGCCTATGCCAACTAGTAATAGCAACCCATATACCTGTGGGAGGTTGGGGAATAACAGGTAGCCGGCTAATAACAAACCGTAAAACAGCAGTCCGGTTATTAAAGTATGAGTGATGTATAGCGAAAGGGCCGATTCTTTATGGTCATCAGCAGCTATTTTTTTAACGATGAGCTGATCCATCCCGCAGGAAAGAATATTAAACACGGCCAGCAAAATAGCCAGCGCCAGTTTAGCAGGCCAAAGTTGGCCTTACTTAATGTGGTAGACAGGATATAAAATATAACTAACCCAAAAAGTTGGTTTGCAACCAACTGCAAGGCATTTGCCGATAGATTTTTAAGATGGCCTTGTTTCACCGCTGGGTTAAATAATTAATATTCAACCGCTAAGTTAGGTTTTAGGTATTGTTTTTTCTTCCGGGTGTTTTCAAAACGCAGCAGGTAATGATATTTAAGCCATTTGTTTTTATAGGTTATACGGGCAATGTCCAGGCCTTCTTTCCCGTCCCTAAACCCGCCAAATAAAATAAAGCTTTTAACAAAGCTAAACACAGGCGATAAATACAGGTTTACCATATTAACTTTTTTGCCACTGTTCAGGTATTTCTCGGCGCTAAGGCGTGCATAATATATGGCCTTGGCGTAACACTCGGCACTGTCTTTTACCGAGTAGTGATGCATCGCGCCATCCGTGCGCTGCATTTGTGTATCATCAGGCAGCAGCAGGGTTTCGTGCACGCTTGATTGCGACCACCGTACCGGTGCGGTTAAACAAACGAATATGATGATCGCGCCCCCAACTGCCATAGCGGATGAGCTTTTTACCGAAATAAGATTTAAACTTAATATCGTACACCATGGTTGGGTCGGAAAGCTTTAAGCTATGTAGCGATAGCACAAGTTCCGTGTCGGCAATTTCATCAGCATCAACGCTTAGTATCCAGTCGTATTTAGCCAGGTCAATGCCCTTGTTTTTATTGGCGCCGTAACCATCCCAGTTTTTTTGATAAACCCGGCAGCCTTCGGCAACAGCTATATCATAAGTTTGGTCTGTACTATAATTATCTATGATAATAATATCATCGGTGATCAGTTTCGCGGCAGCTATGCATTCGGCAATAACTTCTGCTTCATTTTTGGTAATAATAACTACAGATACGGGTATCATGTTAAAGATAATTATATGTTTTAAACAGGTAACTACTACAAACACGAACACAAAGTACAAAAAGGTTGCCCATCACCCTAAAAATTACAAATGGAAATATAGAAAGGCCTGTGTTTAAACATTAATTGATTTTATTTAGGCTGATTTTCAATTAATTTCAATTAATTTTAAGTGTGCGGGCAACCTTTACGTATAAATCTACGTGATGGGTGTAGTTTAGCGCGTAATTAACATTAGCAACTATTAACAACCCTTATGGGCGAGGAAGAGTTACATCAACTGATCAGGGGCTGTATGAAACAAGACAGGAAATGCCAGAAAATGCTGTATAAAGCATTCTATGGTTTTTCTATGGCTATATGTTTACGCTATGCGGGCGATAGGGATGAAGCTGCTGAGGTGATGAACCGGGGATTCTTCAAGGTTTTTACAAAAATAGAATCGTATGATGCTACCAGGCCCTTTAAAGCCTGGCTGGGGCGTATAATGACCAATGTATCTATTGATTATTACCGCGCCAACCTTAAAATGGCCTATGCCGAGGATCTGGACCAAAGCCGAGCATGTTTTTGATGCCAGCGTAGCTACCGATAACAATCTGAAGTATAATGATCTGCTGGCGATGGTGCAGCGGTTGCCACAGGGCTATCGCACCGTATTTAACTTATTTGCGATAGACGGTTATTCGCACGAAGAAATTGCCGATATGCTGAATATAAATATAGGTACATCAAAATCTAATTTATTTAAAGCGAGGCAGAAACTAAAACAAATGATACTGGATGCGGATGCACCCGGTAATTACATAAACGGAACAAATTTTACACCGGTAGTTGCCATAAACGCAGCAAATATTAAACCGGTGTTTTATAATGATAAAGGCATTAGAGAATGAAAAAGGAAAAGGGCATTGACGACATCTTTAAGCACAGCCTGCAGGACCCGGTTCAGGAACCCGGGTTCAGGGAAAGTGACTGGGATGCTTTCGAGCATATGCTTGATAAAGAGAAACCCGCAAGGAGGAGGGTTTATTGGCTACCGCTGTTAAGCGCGGCCGCTGCAGTTATTTTGGTGTTTTTAGGTTGGTTGATGTTTAAACCAGAGGCAACAAACATGCAGCAAGGCACTCAGCAAATCGCAGGTAGTAAACCTGCTAAAACCGGCGAACAACCGGCCAAAGTTACCCAACCGGAGCAACAGCTGCAGGTGGCTGCAACCAACCCGCCTGCAAAAGCTAATGACGTAATTTCTAAACCATCAAACACGGTAAAGAATGAGCAAACAACTATACAGCAAAACAAGGTAGCGCAGGCATATACGGCCGAAAATCTAAAGAAAACTAAACGCGGTAAAGATGGTGCGGTATTACCACCGGCAGGATTAAAATATCCGGCTAAAAATGAAGTAATTGCTCAAGCCGGCACTGATCCGGTGAGATCTTATAATACATTGACAGCGGTAAGCCTGATGCCGGGCATAACCCCTGTTGATTATGATAACAGCCAGGTTTTGGCAGCAAATGTTTTACCCAAATCGGCCATCAGGCCATTAACGGTTTCAAAAGCAGCAGAAGTTAAGAAAACTGGTACTTCGTCGTTCCGCCCGCTGTTTGCTATAACAGCGCTGGCATCGTCAGAAATCAATGGTGTGGGTTCATTTCAATCGGCCAGCAAGGGTACAAACGTTGGTTTAATGTTTACCGCTGGGGTTAAAAAACTGAGCTTAAGCACAGGCGTAAATTATTCGGTTAAGCCCTATTCATTGCCTTTTAGCCAATATACTACTACATATAAATTTAAAAGCCAGCCCGAGTATGTTAATGCCGACTGCCGGGTACTGGATATCCCTATTAATATAGGCTACCGTGTTTACAACAAATCAAGCAATAAAATAACACTGGGCACCGGTATATCATCATATATCATGATGCATGAAAGCTATACTTATGATTATGGCGACCAGGCCAAGGTATACGGCCCGTCATATTACGCCGTGCAGGGAAAAGGTAAATACATGTGGAGCATCATGAACCTGCAGGCCACTTACGAACGTAAAATTAACTCAAACGTGGGCTTAAGCCTGCAACCTTACTTTAAAGTACCCCTGTCTGCAATAGGTTACAGCCAGGTTAAGGTACAAACCTTTGGGGTGGCGGTAGGGCTAAACTGGAACATAAATTCGCTAACAAAACCTAAGTAAACATGAAACATATAAGTATTATTTTACTTGCCGCTTTACTATCAGTAAAAGCAGCAGGGCAGACCCTCTATGCCTGTAAAAACGCACAGATAAGTTTATTTTCGACCGCGCCGATAGAAGATATAGCTGCCAAAACATCAGCCGGGAACTCGGTTTATAATGCCTCAACCGGCGATTTGGTGTTCAGCGTAGCAATCAACACTTTCAAATTCCCCAAATCATTAATGCAGGAGCATTTTAACAGCGACTATTTGGAAAGCGATAAATATCCCCGCGCTACTTTTAAAGGAAAAATAAAAGAGCAGCCCGACCTGACGAAGAACGGCAGCTACCCAATTACTGTTGTAGGTGAGCTTGATGTGCATAATGTTAAACAAAATCGCACCATACAAGGCAACCTCACGGTTAATAATGGAGTAATAACTATGACGGCAGAATTTATGGTGAAATGCGTCGATCATCATATTGATATACCGAAGCTGGTATTTCACAACATAGCCGAAAGCATAAAAATGAATGTTAATGCTACTTATACGGCGGCTAAATAAAATTTAAACACACAACTATCACACACAACAATGAAAAAACACATCGCAGTATTAGCCCTGTTGGCAGTAACCCTGAGCGCGAAAGCGCAGCAAAAGTCGGCTGCCGATTCTTTAATGAACGCCATGAGCGCCAATGACAAACCGGTACCGGTTGCCATATTTAAATCAACCCGACTGGTACTGGCCCAAACTACCGAGATGGTAAAGAAGAACGAATTGAACTTCCAGATCATCCACCGCTTTGGTGATATCGCCGGCACCAATGGCGGCGGCCGTGCCGCATTTGGTATTGACCGTGTTAACGATGTTTTCTTCGGATTTGAATATGGGGTAAGTGATAACTTTAACCTCGACTGGGCCGCAGCACCATTGGCCAGTTGGTACAATTGGAAGCGAAATGGGCGGTATTGCACCAAACATCAAATGGCAGCTCTCCGCTTGCAATAACACTTGTTGGCGAAACCGGAGTAAAACCATACCAAACTGCTACCTTTCCAACCTTTAGCAGCAGGTTATCGTATCTGGCACAAGTTATTATAGCACGCAAGTTCTCGTCTGATCTTTCGTTGCAGGTTGCCCCAACTTATGTAAGTAATAATACGCCCTTCCCACTATTGCCGGGTAACGAAAAATCATTCTTCGCGGTACAGGCATCTGCACGTATTAAGTTAAGCAATCATGCAGGGTTTATATTAGATTACGCGCACCCGTTCTCTAATTTCCGTACAAAAGCTAATGGTTTTGAAGACCCGATAGGTATTGGGTATGAGGTTGAAACAGGCGGCCACGTATTTACGGTAAACGTTACCAACTCAAATTCTGTATCCGAGATGAATATGCTGAGCAATAATCAGCGTCAGTTTTCAAAAGGCCAATACCGCATAGGCTTTACCATATCAAGGATGTTTGATTTTAACCCCAAGGTTAAAAAAGATAAAATGTAATTATAACCATACCCCCAATTAAAACAACATGGAACGCGACGAATTTTTATCGAAACTGGGCATAGGCGCACTGGCTGTATGCATGGGCAGTTGCCCGGCAGCATGCAGTAAAGGCAGCGATGCAACACCATCAAATAATAACGGAGGCGGGGTTAACCCGCCCGCAAGCGGCACCACAATTACTGCCGATCTGAGTTCATCGCTTACCGCCATTGGCGATACTAAGGTTAGTAACGGTGTTATAATTGTACGAACTGCCGCCGGTAATGCCGCAAGCTCATTTACGGCGGTGCAGGTGGCTTGTACGCATGAGGGCACAGCCATAAATTATAACAATAGCCAGAGTTTATTTATTTGCCCTTTACACGGCAGCATATTTAGTAAAAGCGGCGCTGTTGTGCAGGGCCCGGCAACTACCGCGTTAAAACAATATACGGTTACTATCACTAACAATACCCTTACCGTAGTAACATAATTCCTCCTTTATATCCATAAGATTGTCATTGCGAGCGAGGAACGAGCGCGGCAATTGCACGCTGCAAAGTTTGCGATTGCCACGCTTCGCTCGCAATGACAAATTACTATAAGCCAGCTTCGCTTTCATGCTGCCAAAATAAACCGTACCTTTGCGCCATTATTTTCTTGGGCAATAGTAAACGCTTCTGCTTCAACGACAATAAATTACAAAATACAACATGAAAAAAATTGTCGACTACCGCAAGCTTTTAGGCGTTGCAGAAACTGCTGAACTACAGGAATTAAAATCGGTTTACCGCGGATTAATGAAAACGTGGCATCCGGATAAATTCCGTGCCAGCGAAGAAAGTAAACTGGAAGCTGAAGAAAAAAGCAAGACCATTATTGAGGCTTATCACTTCCTGGTAAGTATCGCTCCTGAAACCCGCGACCAATCAAAAGCCGAATACATAGAAACTACAACCAACGCTGCCATTGCCGATTTCGAGTTTAAAAGCCGGTATTAAAGGTAGAATTTACGGACGGTAACGCGTACGAATATTTTGACGTGCCTAAAGCCGTGTATGTAAAACTGGTTAATGCTGATTCGCCGGGAAGGTTTGCGCGCCGCCATATTTATAACGAGTTTGTTTACCGCAGCTTAAGCAAGCTGGTGGCTACAGCGTAGTTTTTTATTTGAGAATTTATAGTTAAAATGCATAGGTGCCACGCGCCTGTTGTTTATATGTTTATAATTATGGGGGTGTATTATTTACAATAACCACTTATAATTGCCGTTTCAAAATAAACAAACCCGTTACAACTATGAAATTTTTAAGAGCACTTTACCTCTCCGTATCTGTATTATCAGCTGTAGTATTATTAAACGCCTGTAAAGCAAAAAAGTAGCACAAACTCCTGCCCCGGTTGCCGAAACTACCACACCTGCACCTGTTGAAACGCCAAAACCGGCGCCGGTTGCCGAAACGCCAAAACCTGCGCCAGCCCCGGTAGTTGAAAAACCCGATTATAACTTTGCCAATATCCAGTTCGAGTTTAACTCGGGCATTTTAAAAACAGCTTCTTATCCAATTATGGACAAAGCCGTTACCGAAATGAAGAAGGACCCGTCGGTAAAATTTGTGCTAAATGGCAATGCATCTGCCGAAGGTACCGATGCCCACAACATGGCCCTATCTGTCGAACGCGCAACCGCAGTAAAGACTTACCTGGTTAATTCGGGCATCAGCGCTGATAATTTGGTAGTTAAAGGTTATGGCGATAAAAAGCCGGTTGCTGATAACTCAACCGAAGCCGGCCGCGTCAGAAATCGCCGTGTTGAGATCAAAAAAATGTAATAATCGCCCTTTCAAGGCTGTTAACGTGTTGATATTTAGGCAAGTGTTAACAAATAAATGATATTAAGGTAACGTTTTTATGGTCCGTTATGCTTTATCTTTAGGATATGCATTAACGGACTACTAAAAACGTACTTTATGACCTGGAGAAAGTTTAGCGGTGACATCATCCAACTACCCATTATTGAAGAAGTAGAACAAGCAATTGAGCGCGAAACCCTGCTGGGCAACAAGCTTAAAGTTTGCATCGGCACCGACTCGCAGGTTAAAGGCAACATTATCGATTTTGCTACCGTTATTGTTTTCCTGCGCGAGGGCCGGGGTGGTTTCATGTTTATCCACCAGAACGCAGTTCGCAAAAAATGAGCATCAAGGAGCGCATGCTTACCGAGGTGCAAAAATCAATAGATATATCCTATAAACTTTGCGACTTGCTTGACCTTTATGACGTAGATCTTGAAGTTCACGCCGATATCAACACCAACCCTATGTTTAAATCAAACCAGGCCCTGCACGAGGCTATGGGTTATATATTGAGCATGGGCTTTGTATTTAAAGCCAAACCCGAGGCCTTTGCCAGTTCGTGCTGCGCTAATAAAATGGTGCAATAGGTGTCATTTACCCACCGAAGCAGGGATCGTAAGATTTCTTTTCGTGCCCTCGTTTGAATGACAACTGATTTTAAATTTTACATCCCTTTCGCTATCGCCTTATAAACTACATCCTGGATCCTTGGCCTTATATTTAAGCTGCCCAGTTTACTGCTAACTGTTGGATAAGTACGGTTTGATAAAAAGATATACACCAGGTTATATTTGGGATCAACCCAAACGCAGGTACCGGTATAGCCGGTATGGCCGTAGGTATAAGGCGATGCCAGTTCTGACGGATATTTACGGTCGGCAATAGGGTCCCAGCGGTCAAAACCATAGCCGCGGCGGCTAATAGGTGATTGCTTGGCCGTAAACAGGTCGACAGTTTCTGACTTTATGAACTGATCGCCGCCATAGGTGCCCTTGTTTAATAGCATCTGGTAAAGGATAGCAATATCATTTGCGCTGGCAAATAACCCTGCATGGCCGGCAACGCCGCCCATTAAGGCGGCGGTAGGGTCATTAACATAACCTATCAGTTCAGATTTTCTGTAAACTTCATCATCTTCTGATGGAATGATCTGCACCTCGGGGAAACGGTAGAGGGGTAAAAACCAGCGGTTTGCATGCTAAGCCTGTTATAAAACTGCTGTTGCACGTATTGGTTAAGCGGCGTTTTCATAATATTCTCTACAATTTGCTGCATTAGCAACATGCTTACATCGCTGTAAACATATTGGCCCCGTGTTTTAAGCGGCGAGTTGTACATAGCCGGAAGCATAATGTCTTTATAATAATCCTTCCGCAAAAAATAGCCGTTATTAACCTTAACCGGGAACGCGGCAGATGAATCGGCGCTATGGTCTGTAGGTTTAATTTTATCAAAAGTTGGGATATCGGGAATCAGCCCCGCCTGGTGCATTAATACCTCGCGTACCTGTAAATCAGCCTTGTTGGTATTACGCGCCATAGGCAGGTAATAAGCCAGGTCGAATCAACATTCAATTTACCTTCGTCCTTTAACTGCATGGCGGTAATGGTCGTCGCCGAGATCTTGGTCATGGATGCCACATCAAAAATATCGGTGATCTTATCAGGTATGTTAGCAGCATAGGTATGGTAACCGTAAGCCTTATTAAATATTACCTTACCATCTTTAGCCACCAGTACAACGCAGCCGGGGGTAGCATGGGCATCCATAGCTTCTTTAGCTATTTTGTCTATATCCTGCAGGTTTTTGCCGGCAATGCCAGCAGCTTCGGGCACGGTATATTGCAGGCGGGTCTTTTCGGTTGTAAAGCCCATGCCAAAACGGTATTTCTGGGTAATACTACCGGTTAGTTTTTGGGTGATGGCAACCCCGCCAAATATGGCTTGCGCACTAAAATAAGCTGCAACCACCGATGCATGATCCGCATAAATTATGGGCACGGTAACGTCGGTTAGCTTAGCCAACTCTTCGCCTTTGCCAAAATAGGCTATCACCATATTCCTTGACTTTTGGTTGTCCGTAATAAAATTTACTAATTCGGTATTGTTCAAATCAGCCTCATTAAGCTGTACAATAATTGTGTTGTATGGCTTCAGATCGGTAGAAAGTTGTGTAAGTGCCCGTTTACCTACATACCCCGCCATGCTATAAGATTCTACTCTTGCATACTTATTTAAAAGGCTGTCAAACCCAACAGCAAACTGGTGCGATAAATGGATGCTGGCAATTTTTAAATTGCCGATGTTGCGTAACGGTATAAGGGAATTATCATTGTTTAATAATACGGTCGATTTTTCGGCCAGCCGCTCTTCTTTCAAATAAGCGAGTCCGGCGTTTTGCGCGCAAGCCGAATTAAATAAAGTAAATGCCAATAAAATTAAAAGAACACAATTATTATTTTTTCTCATATACCTTTTCTCCATTTATATAGGTTTTTAAAACGTTAATATTTGGTAATGCACGTGCATTAGCCTTCATTAAATCCTGGTCGGTTATTACAAAGTCGGCATACTTGCCTACCTCAATGCTGCCTTTTTCTTTTTCCTCAAAATTAGCTTTAGCCGCCCAAATGGTCATGCCTTTTAGCGCTTCCACACGGCTCAAAGCATTTTCTACCCGAAGCCGTTTGCGGGATACCCTTTCAGGTCCTTGCGCACCACAGCGGCGTAAAAAGTATAAAACGGGCTGATATTCTCTACCGGGAAATCGGTCCCTAAAGGCATCCAGCCATTTTGCTGTAATAAATTTTTATAAGCATAGGCAGATTTTAACCTTTCGGCACCCGCGTTGTCCGGCCCAGTACATGTCAGATGTAGCATGCGTAGGCTGTACAGACGGGATAATATTATTTTGCCCAAACAAAGCCACATCACCAGGCGCCACCACCTGCGAATGCTCTATGCGCCACCTGCGGTCGTTCTTGCCCTTTAAGGCTGCCGCGTATATCTTTAATATCACCCGGTTGGCCGAGTCGCCAATGGCGTGGGTACACATCTGGAAGCCTTTTTCGGCTATCATTTTTGCAACTTCTTCAAAATGTTTCTGGCTGCTTAATAAAAAGCCGCTCCGATTTTTTGATCGTTATAAGGCTTTAACAAGCATGCCCCGCGCGAGCCTAATGCACCATCGGCATAAACTTTAAACGAGCGTACATCTAAACCGGGCGTTTTAAATACGCCGCGTTTAAACAGGTATTCATAGTTTTCGGGCCTGTCGGCCAGCATTACATACAGGCGCATTTTTAGCGCACCCTTATGTTGTAGTTCGGCAATAGTATTTACCATGCTATAAGGAAGGCCACAATCATCAACCGTGGTAAGGCCAACGGCGAAACAATTAGCTTGTGCGCTTAATAAGGCGTTTTGGGTTAACTGTTCGGTGGGGTCGGGTATTTTACGGGTGACGATGCCAACGGCGTTATCAATTAATACGCCGGTAAGCTTGCCGTTTATAGTCTCAATTTCGCCACCGGTAACTTTTTGCCCGGGCTTAATGCCAGCTATGTTTAGTGCAGCCTGGTTGGCAATTACGGCATGCCCATCAACCCTGTGCAATATCACCGGGCGCACCGGAAAGGATTCGTCCAGAAGGGCCTTATCTGGGAACTTTTTACCGTCCCATATATTCTGGTCCCAGCCGTTGCCTATTATCCAGCCATCGGCATTGCGGTCGGCATAAGCTTTTACGGTATCAACAACCTCGGCCCAGCTTTTCAGGCCTTTTAAAGGCACTTGCTGCAGGCCCAGGCCGTATTCGTAAAAATGAGCGTGCGCATCAATAAAACCGGGATATATGGCTTTGCCCCCGGCGTCTATAACTTCACGGGCCAGGTATTTTTCTTCTAAAGTATCGGCACTGCCTACTGATATAATTTTGCCACCACTTACTACAAAGGCGTTAGCGGTTGTAAAGGCGCTATCAACTGTATATACTACCGCGTTTTTTACTAACAGGTCGGCGTTGTATTCCTTTTGTTTACATGCTGCAACAAAAAGCAGCACGATGGGCCATAGTTTCTTCATACAGGTGATGTAATGATGTAAATATATTGCACTTAAAGGTATATACAACTATAAAATGATAAAGTTATGATGTTAAAGTGATTTTTTAAGCCTCACCCCAACCCCTCTCCAAAGGAGAGGGGCTTTTTGACTTTGAAAGTATAAATTTCGCATTTAGAACCCTCTCCTTTGGAGAGGGCAGGGTGAGGCAATAGAGCGCGTTCAATGAATGCTATTCCAAGGCAAAAAAGCCCCAAGTTATGCGCCTAATTAGTTAATTTAGCACCGAAAAGTAATTGAAGGAAAATTTTATAAATGTCAGATATAATTCAGCTTTTACCGGATTCAGTCGCTAACCAGATCGCCGCGGGCGAGGTGGTGCAGCGGCCGGCATCTGCAGTGAAGGAACTGATAGAGAATGCGATTGATGCCGGGGCGGACAAGATCCAGTTGATTGTGAAGGATGCCGGCAAATCATTGATACAGGTTATTGATAACGGTTGCGGCATGAGCGGTACAGACGCGCGCATGAGCTTTGAGCGCCACGCCACATCAAAAATTAAGAAAGCCGAGGATCTTTTCGCTATCCGCACCATGGGTTTCAGGGGCGAGGCTATGGCATCTATCGCCGCTATCGCGCAGGTGGAGCTAAAAACCCGCCGCCATGAGGATGAACTGGGAAGTTGTATATGTATCGAAGGATCGGAGGTTATCAAACAGGAGGCTTGCGCCGCTGTCGCCGGTACATCTATATCTGTAAAAACTTATTTTATAACATACCCGCGCGCCGAAACTTTTTAAAGAGCAACCCGGTGGAGATGCGTCATATTATTGACGAGTTTCAGCGTGTCGCTTTAGCACACCCCGAAGTATTCTTCACCCTGCATCACGATGGGCAGGAGGTTTACCACTTACCGGCTACTACGCTAAAACAGCGTGTTATTCATTTATTTGGCAATAACTACAACCAGCGCCTGGTGCCAGTTGAAGAAGATACCACCATTATTAACCTGCGTGGTTTTGTGGGCAAGCCCGAGTTTGCCAAGCGTACAAGGGGGAGCAGTTTTTTTTTGTAAACAACCGTTTTATAAAGGACCCGTATTTGAACCATGCGGTGCTGACGGCTTTTGAAGAGTTATTGCCTGATGATACCTATCCGCTGTATGTGTTGTTTATAGATATCGATCCGTCAAAAATTGATATCAACGTACATCCTACTAAAACCGAGATAAAATACCAGGACGAAAAAGCTATATATGCCATTATCCGCTCGGCAGTTAAGCGATCATTAGGGCGATATAACATTACCCCAAGCCTTGATTTTGACCAGAGAACAGCATTGAGCACCTGATAACGCCAAAGCCTTTCGAGGAGATCATAGCCCCGGTTATTGCCTTTAACCCGGATTTTAATCCGTTTAAAACAGATCGCGAACTGCCTTTTTTGCGCGATAGTAGTGGCAACCGGAGTAATCCTGACAGGAGCAACCCTATCCCCAATAATTGGGATACCTTATACGAGATCAGCAAAAAAGATAATACGGTACAACAGGAGATCCATGTTGAAGAGAAGCTGGCTGTGAATGACCAGAAAATAGCCAAATCAACCGACAGGCAGTTTTTCCGTGTGCATAACCGGTTTATCATGTCGCAGATCAAGTCGGGTTTTATGCTGATCAATCAGCAGGCCGCGCATGAGCGGATCTTGTACGAACGTTTTTTACAGCAGCTGCAAAACCATTCGGGTGTGAGCCAGCAAAGTTTATTCCCGCAATCGCTTACACTAAACGGGGCCGATTTTGAGTTATTAAGAGAGCTGATGCCCGATATCCGCGCGCTGGGTTTTGATATCCGCGAATTTGGTAAAAACACCGTAGTTGTAGAAGGGATCCCGGCCGACCTAAACAATGTGGGCGAACATGAGTTATTAGAGCGTTTGCTGGAAGGCTTTAAAAATAACCTGTCGATATTGAAACTGGATAAGCGTGATAACCTGGCCCGGTCGCTGGCGCGTAACGCGGCTATAAAAGCCGGAACAAAATTATCAGCCGAAGAAATGAACCAGTTAACTGATCAGCTTTTTGCCTGCCAAATGCCAAATGTTGCGCTAAATGGCAAGCCTGTAATTAGTACCTTTACATTAAATGAATTAATAGAACGGTTTGAAAAATAACCGATACAAAATATAATATGCAATCACCCTTCGCAAACCTTTCACCGGTTGTAAAAAACCTGCTAATCATAAATGTAATTTGCTTCCTGCCTTATTTGCTGTTTAATGAGGCAATGGTAAATCAAATTTACAACCCGGCTTCGGCGCATTACTTTGATTCGCCTTTGTTTAAGCCGTGGCAGCCTATCACCTATATGTTCTTTCATGGCGGCTGGATGCACATTATTTTTAACATGTTCGCCTTATACTCGTTTGGCGCTGTGTTAGAGTATTCAATGGGTTCAAAAAGATTTATGATCTTTTATTTTATTTGCGGGCTTGGTGGTATAGCCTTACAATTAATAGTGCAGGCTATTGAGGTGCATGGCATCATAGGTACATTTACAACGCCTGATATTAATGCTACTTTAAACAGTATCCCTTTAGAAGATGCTAAAAAATTAGCGGGTATTTACATGTCATCAATGGTTGGTGCGTCCGGGGCCATATTTGGCTTATTAATAGCCTTTGGTATGATGTACCCCAATGCCGAGTTAATGATCATGTTTATACCGGTACCGGTTAAAGCAAAGTATATTATGCCGGTATATGTATTGTTGGAGCTATCATTAGGTGTAACCCAGTTCGCGGGCGATGATGTGGCGCATTTTGCGCATTTGGGCGGGGCGTTAATAGGGTTTATTTTAGTAAAATCATGGCGCTTGCAGGGCCCTAAAGATTTTCAGTATTAAGCTATAGTATATCATCATGACGTTGTGGCAGGAAATTAATAACAAGATGTTCAGGTCGGGTAGTAAGCTATACCTGCTTATCGGTATTAATGTTATTGTTTTTTTGGTGATTGGCGTGTTATCCATATTTGAGCGGTTAGTATTCAGAACTACCGTGGTTGACGACCTAACCCGTGAGTATTTATATATGCCGGCTTACCTGCCCAAACTGGCCGTGCGCTTCTGGACACCCTTTACTTATATGTTTTTACATGCGGGTATTTTCCATATCCTGTTTAATATGCTTTGGCTTTACTGGCTGGGGCAAATATTTGAAGAATATTTAGGCACCAAATGCACCTTAGGCTTATATTTATTAGGCGGATTGGCCGGTGCCGCATTGTTTGTTATTGCGTATAATATTTTCCCGGCGTTTACGCAAAGCGGGTTAGTGTTAAACAGTTCGGTTGTTGGTGCATCGGCGGCGGTTATGGCGGTAATTGTTGGTGCGGCTACCATAGCGCCAAATTATACTATCTCTTTAATGTTTATAGGCCCGGTGCGCTTAAAATGGCTGGTTATATTTTATGTCGCAGTCGATTTTTTAGGCATAGTTGGACCCAACGCAGGCGGCGAGATAGCGCACTGGGCGGGGCATTGTTTGGCTTTATATATGTAAAGCAGCTACAGCAGGGGCGAGATATGGTGGGTGGTATAGCTAAACTGTTTAAGAAAAAAACTAAACTAAAAGTAGCATCAACAAATCGCGATAAAGGTTCGTCTTCGGGTGCACCACGGCAGGATGAGGTTGACCAGATATTGGATAAAATATCAAAAACGGGATATGATAACCTGAGCAAGCAGGAAAAAGATACTTTATTTCGCGCCAGCAAAAATGAAGAAAAAACAAAAATTACCTTTTATTGATAAGGTGTTTTTATGGATAAACTGCGGTTTATGCCTGGCTTTGCTTATAAGTTACCTTGCCCCGGTAACCGATCCTAAGACAGTCTGGCTCATCGCGTTCTTCGGCCTGGCTTACCCGCCGATATTATTGGTTAACCTGATAATGATTGCTTATTGGCTGTTACGTAAAAGCTGGCTGGTATTGATATCAGTATTAGGTATACTTTGCGGCTTTGGCGTATTAGAAAAAATATCGGTCTCCATCCCGGCAATCGTAATATAAATAAGCCAAAGGCCGATAATGCCGTTAGGATGATGACCTACAACGTACACGATTTTAAAAATACGGCTCAGGAAAAGATATCTCTACCAAAAACGAGATACTAAGTATTATAAGTAATCAACAACCCGATGTTATTGGCATACAAGAGTTTTATAGCCGCAAACGTGGTCAGTATGCAATAATTGATTCTATGAAAAAAATCATGGGTTCTGCTAATTATTATTTTGAAAATTTTGGTGGGAGCGAAGATGAAAAATTGGGTAATGCTATTTTTCAAAATTTCCAATTATTGCAAAAGGGCTTTTGCAGCTATCGCCATTATATAGCGGGAACCAATGTTTATATGCCGATATCAAACAAAACGATCATATTTTCAGAGTTTATAGCGTACACCTTCAATCCATACAGTTTGAACCGGCCGACTATAAGTACATAGATACGGTAACCCAAAAAGGCAAACCCGATTTTAGCTCGACCAAGCGCTTAGGCGGCAAATTAAAAAGAGCATTTATTAAACGTAGCGAACAGGTGGCTTTAATAAGGGCACATGCTAAACAATGTCCATATCCATACATTATATCCGGCGATTTTAATGATACGCCATCATCCTACGCAGTAAACCAGATGTCTAAAGGGCTCAAAAACACCTTTGTCGAAAAAGGCTTTGGCCCGGGCCGTACCTACAACGGTGATTTTCCGAATTACCAGATAGACTATATTATGGTGTCGCCGCAATTTAATGTTGCGAGCTATACTATTGTCGAGAAAAAGTTATCAGACCATTACCCGGTAATTGCCGACCTGATGTTAAAGTGAGTGGTTGATTGTGTAAATAGTTGATTAAGTTATACCAGTGTAAAATAAAACCATTAACTCAATCAACTTAATCTAACCGCTTAACTAAAACTGAAAAATCGTAAGTTTGCCCCCATGAAACAAAATTTATTTGTTTACAATACATTAACACGCAAAAAGAAGAATTTAAGCCGCTTAATGCCCCGCATGTGGGTATGTATGTATGCGGTCCTACTGTTTATAGTGATGTACATTTAGGCAACTGTCGTACCTATATCTCGTTCGATTTGATTTTCAGGTATTTGATGCTGCTTGGCTACAAGGTGCGCTATGTGCGTAACATTACCGATGCAGGCCACTTAGAGGGTGATGCCGGTGACGAGGGCGAAGATAAGATCTCTAAAAAAGCAAAGCTGGCACAGTTGGAGCCAATGGAGATCGTGCAAAAATACTCGGTTGGGTTTCATGACGTGATGCGCATTTTTAACACACTACCACCAAGTATTGAACCTACGGCTACCGGCCATATTAGTGAACAGATTGAACTGGTAAAGCTGATACTGGAAAAAGGCTATGCCTATGAGGTTGACGGCTCTATATATTTCGATGTAGAAAAGTATAATAAAACTCAGGACTACGGCATACTTAACGGCCGTAATTTGGAGGACCTGCTGGTAAATACCCGTACATTAGGCGGGCAGAACGATAAACGCGGCCCGCTTGATTTTGCCTTATGGATAAAGGCGAAGCCCGAGCATTTGATGAAATGGCCCTCGCCGTGGGGCGTTGGTTTCCCCGGCTGGCATTTAGAGTGTTCTGCCATGAGCCATAAGTACCGGGCGATCAGTTTGATATTCATGGCGGCGGTATAGACTTGATGCCTACGCATCATACTAATGAAATTGCGCAAAATGTGGCCAGCTGCGGTAAAAACCCCGCTACTTACTGGATTCATACCAATATGCTTACGGTAAACGGGCAAAAATGTCAAAATCATTAGGCAACAGCTTTTTGCCGCATGAACTTTTACGGGAGAGCATTCTATATTAGACCGGGGGTACAGCCCAATGACCGTGCGTTTCTTTATGCTGCAGGCGCATTACCGCAGTACGCTTGATTTTGGTAACGAAGCCATGGAAGCGTCGGACAAGGGCTTTAAACGATTGATGAACGCGGTTGGGTTATTAGATGGATTGAAGTCATCAGCAACCTCGGACGTTGATATGGCGGCTTTACAGCAACGCTGCTATGATGCCATGAATGATGATTTTAACAGCCCGGTTTTAATAGCCGAATTGTTTGAAGCCACACGCATTATTAATTCGGTACACGATGGTAAACTGAAAGTAGATGCTGATAATTTAGAAATTTTAAAAAACATCATCGCCACTTTTGTGTTTGATGTTTTGGGATTAAAGGATGAGCAAGCCGCAAATGATGATCTCCCCAAAGTCTTGAACCTGATAGTTACCTTGCGTAACCAGTGCAAAAGCCAATCAGGATTATGCTACCTCTGATAAAATACGCGATGGCCTGCAAAAATAGGCTTCCAGTTAAAGGATAGTAAAGAAGGAACAAACTGGAGTAAAATTTAATTCAGTTTTTAACGTTAATATAAAAATTAAAAGCAGATACATTAGTCCGTACAAAATATGCGGACTATATTAACTACAAATCACACACAATGAAAAAAACATACTGGCCGCCATCTGTTTTATTTGTTCAGCATCAATTGCTGTAGCACAATTGCCTGCCAAGGTTAGTAAAGTAGTAGAGGCCGAGGAAAGCTTTAACAAATTAGTAGCAAAAAAGGCATGAAAGAAGGCTTTTTAGCCGTTGCCGATCCGGATGGTATTGTATTCAGACCCAAGCCAGTTAAGATCACTGATTTTTATGCGAACATTGAAAAGCAAGCCGGTTCATTAAGTTGGACACCAAAAATTGCCCGCATTTCCTACAACGGCGATTTGGCATTTACGGCCGGCCCGTATGTATACCAAAATGGTAAAAGTGACGATGATAAAGTTTATGGCGATTATGTATCTGTATGGCGTACTGATGGCGACGGTAAA
>NZ_JABFCR010000049.1:0-25233 GCF_013087555.1 Mucilaginibacter humi | reverse complement strand
CAGCTGGAAAGAAACACACCGTTCACTTTTAAAACTTAAAAGATCATGGCATTTATCACACTCAGTACGCTGGTAGATCGATGCAGCGCTTTGCAATACTTTAGTACATTCTTTATGGCAGGGTTGGGGTAGCCGCATTAACCGGGTTCATCATAATTTTTACCCGTAAGGCAACTGCCGCCACTGGGTCACCATTTATTAATAACGGCATTAACGCTTTTGCTATTGGGGGTCAGCTGGAAAGAAACACACCGTTCACTTTTAAAACTTAAAAGATCATGGCATTTATCACACTCAGTACGCTGGTAGATCCAAGCCGCGCTTTGCAATACTTTAGTACATTCTTTATGGCAGGATTTAGTTAGCCGCATTAACCGGGTTCATCATAATTTTTACCCGTAAGGCAACTGCCGCCACTGGGTTAAATTTATTAATAACGGCATTAAAATTATCAAATACAAAACTGCCATCGGCGTTAGCTATTACTGTTTTTATTACGGCCGAGTCTTTAGCGGTTACCAGGCTTACGGTTGCGCCGTCTACAGCTTTATTGTTTTGGTCGGTTATAGTGCCGGATATTTTAGAACCCGTTGTTTGTGCATCGGCAAAATTTAGGCAAAGACAGCCCCATATGGCTAAAAAAGCCAGTTTAAAGAGTTTCATATAAGATGTGTTAGGGTTTTGTTATTCTATATTGATAAAAGACGCAACTTTTTAAAAAAGGTTACAGATAGAGTTTTATAAATCTGTTCGTTTGGATATCTGCTGTATGCCGAAGATGAGCTTCCCCATATTCGTTCTATTGTTTACCAGTACCACGCAGCCGCTACCCAGTTCAGGGAAACCCGACAGATGGGAATTGAAACCCATTGTACTGCCATTATGCTGTATATCACGGTAACCATTTCTTTTAGCCACACCCCAACCAAGGCCAATGTTATTTGTGGTAGGCTGGTGCGTTAATTTAACTGCTGCATCAGTTTCGCTGATCTGTTGTTCAAGATAGGTTAGCATATTAGGCAGAGTAGCGTGTATATCACCGGCGGGAGCAAATACCCCTTGCTGTTGGTATATATTTGAGCGGCCATTATCACTATAGGGTATAGCCATTTTTTTCTTTAGCTCAGCAGTTAACGTGTACCGGTATTATTCATACCCCAAGGCTTCGTGATATAATTTCTCAGCAAAACAGCATAAGGCTGCTGGTATACGTTTTCAAGGATATGGCCCAGCAATGCGTAGCCCCAGTTTGAATAAAGAAATTTGTATCCCGGTAGCGTATCAATTTTTACTTTGTGTAATGCGGTGTAAAAACGCGCGGAATCATAATTAAATTCAGGCATGAGCGGGTTAAATGCTGCTTGAGAGCCGATGTCTTCCGGGAGCTCTGGTAGCCTTGATGTATGATTCGCCAGGTCCTGTAAGGTAATTGGCCTGCCGTTAAATTCCAGATTTGGATAGCTTCCGGCCAGATATTTTCTTATATCATCTGTCAATGAAACTTTATTTTCCAACACCGCATGGGCCAATAAAGTCGCCGTAAAAGTTTTGGTGATCGAGCCGATTTCATACACCGTTGCATTATCAGGAAGCATTCCTGTCTGTTTTTTTGTTTCCCCGTAATGATAGATGTAACGTTTTCCATTCTTTATGATACCTATGGAAAGCCCCGCACTATTTGGATCGCGAAAATATTGCCTTGCAACGCTGTCAACAGCTTTATCCAATGCTGATATTAAGGGGTTGCTGGTATTTACCTTTCGGGGCTCTGCCAACAACGGCTGGCTAACCGTTGAAAAACCAAAATCACTGAATTTTTTTGCCGGGGTTACCTGGAGGCTCAACTTAAGGTCCCTGCTTTCGCATTCAAGCAGGTAGATATATTTGCCATTAGTTACCGATAATAAACTATCCTTTAATACATTGCCCGAATTACGGTTGCTCCGTAAAAAGGCGGACAGTTTTTCCTTGCTGATATGATTTGAAAAAGCGGTATCAGCCAGCATATATATCCCTTTCAGATCATTTCGGTTATACCGGGCAATGATTGAATCCTTAACCCAGGGTAGTTAGGACAGCCACAGCCTGCGCCGAGGCACGAAATGTTAGGGCAATAGCTATGCAGGTCGTTAAATAAAACGATAATCTTCTCATAATAAAATTTAAAAAATGCTTTTTTGCGAACTATTTCTCGCCCGGATAAGTAAAGCTTAGGTTAACCGTATCGCCGGGCTTTTTCTGGTACTTTTTAAGAATAAGCTGGTGATTTGCTTCGGATTGTTTTACACCGTTAACTATCAGGGCATCATTGGTAAGCTGCCCGGTAAATTTGGTCTTATCTTTTATTAATCCTGCATTGTATAAAGCATCGGCGATGTTAGGGATGTTTAATTTTAGTCTTAATTTATTGAGTTCTAATTTATTGTCTATTTTGCCAAGGCTGTCAAAAGTTCGGCGAAACTTTCCTTTATCTTCACCCGTAACCTTGCGCCGTAATTCTATTGGGTATTTATTGTAAATGGATTTTTTATTTGCAGTATCCGGCTTATAAGGTGCTGTTGTGCTATAGGTTACACGGCTGGGCTTGTATAGCATAGTGGTATTAGTATTATAAGTCGATCTTTCTCCGTTTTTGCTTTTGAAATTCATGGATGATGAGTTTCTTAAAGTATCAAGACGATAATCAACATTGGTATTAACGTTAATTTTTACGTCGGCATTAACATTGATCTTCGTATCAACGTTTTTATTAACAGTAACAGGCGTTTGAAATAATTGAAGGTATTTTACGCGAACATCTTCAGGCTGTTTTACGCCGTTAATTATAAATTCGTTTTCATTGATATGATAGGAATTATTATCGCGGTTTTTTATCAAGCCATCTTTAACCATTTCATTAACGGCATTTTTCCATCTGGCCTTTGCATTAATAAAATTGGTGGAGTCATTAGATAGCCTGGACAACGGGCTTAAACTGCCAGGCTTTGAGTGGACTATCGCATCAGTATCAGGTATTTGAGTAGTAACGGCATCGTGTAACGTCGGCATTTCGGCACTTAATATCAGCGGGTTTGCCTGTTGGATCTTCTGGTTCTCTGCCAGTTGTGTTTGCTTAGTTATTGATTGCGGTGATGGTGCAACTTCACCTTTAATATGTTGGATAGCTCTTACCACTTCATGCACCGTGCGTTTAATATTTTCCTTTTCAGCATAGGCAGACATGCACAAACCCGATACCACCAAACAAATTGCCAGCATGGTTTTCTCAAGTAAGTTAAGCGAGTGATTGCGGTTACCGGCAATACGTTTAACCCTGTCAAACAAACTACCGTTACCACCCGGGAAAGCCATAACATAGGCGGGTACAGACTGTTGGTATTCCTCGCAGCTTAATAACGCGCGTACATAGCTTACCTTATCGCTGCTTTGGGCCGGGGCCAGATCGTCGCAACAGTTTTCGCGCTCGGCTTTTATCAGTTGCGATACCCATAATACGGCAGGGTTAAAAAAGAAAACTATCTCCATCAGGCTTTGCAGCAGGTTAACCAAATAATCGCGGCGTTTAATATGGGCCAACTCATGCACTAAAATAGCTTCTACCTCGGCAGTGGTAAGCGCGGTTAATAAACCTATCGGCATTAATATTACGGGCTTTAAATTACCAATAACCATAGGTGCTTTAGTAAGGCCCGACTCTAATAAGCTAATAGTTTGTTTAATAGCCAGGCTGTGTTTGCCAATTGTTTAAGTTTATCATTCCAAAACGCACTTGCTGCCGATACCTGTTTTGTTTTTAAACGGTTCACTCCCCATAAACCAAAGCCTAATTGCATGCTTTTAGCACAGATGATCAGGAACCATATCAATACGATTGTATTATGGTTGTTGTTTAAATAGCCGAATAGCCGGTCGCTAAAACTTGCGGTTATTATCGGTGTATTAACATCGTTTAAAATAGGGGTGAAGACAATATTTAAAGGCGGTTGCTGTACCTTAGCTACAGGAATTGCTGTAACAACATTAGCCTGTTTAAATTCTGTTATAAAAGTAACGCTGACCCCAATAGCAAAAAGCGTTAATGCCGTTATTAATAAATTGTAACGGATGGCGGCAGTTGCCTTACGGGTAAAAATTATGATGAACCCGGTTAATGCGGCTAACACTAAACCCTGCCATAAAGAATGTACTAAAGTATTGCAAAGCGCGGCAACAAATGGATCTGTTACCAGCGTACTGAGTGTGATAAATGCCATGATCTTTTAAGTTTTAAAAGTGAACGGTTATTGTTTCTTTTCCAGCTGGTCAAGCATTGCGCGGATGCGGGCCAACTCGTCTTTTGATGCTTTTTTGTTACCCAGCAGCTGCATTACCAGCTTACTTGCCGATCCGTTGTACACCGAATCAACAAAACGTTCAAGCAAATGGTCCTTGGTTTTTCTTCGGCTTCAACTACGTGGTAAATGTGTTTCATCTGGCTCTCATCGCGTTTCAGCATGCCCTTGTCGGCCATAATCTGCATCAGCTTTAAGGTTGATGTGTAATTGATCTCGCGCTGTTCATTCAGGCGGTCGTTTACAAAACGCACGGTGTTTGGGCCGTGCTGCCATAGTACCTGTAGTATTTCCAGCTCGCCTTTGGTAGGCTCTGTTTTTTTAATTTCGTCGTCTTTTCCAGTTTCCATATACCAAAGGTAGGAAGGTTTTCGTACGAAACAATAGTTAGGTTATTTTTTTTAAAATAAATTTTCAGGGCAACAAAAAACCCGGACCAAATGGCCCGGGTTTTAATACATTTTATACTTAAAAAGCCTTCTTAGCTGTGTTTAACTTTATAAAATTTATAACCGAACATAAATATAACGGCGTAGCAAATAATAGGTAAATAATAAGCTTGTGCCACGTCATGGTTAGCTATCTGGCCCATCAGGAAAGGGAAAACCGCGCCGCCAACAACACCCATCGCGATAAATGATGATGCCTGTTGCGTATGACTGCCCGTGTTCTTCAAGCCCAAACTAAAGATGGTAGGGAACATAATACTGAAGAAGAAGTTGATCATTAACAACGCTATGTATGATGTCCAGCCCAGTGCTGTGCTACAATAATACACATCAGTATATTACCGGCGGCAAATATGGCCAGTAGTTTATTTGGTGCTATAACAGTCATTAATGATGTACCAACTATACGGCCCAACAACATCATACCCATAAACAAGCTCATAAAGTAACCTGCTTTTTCATCGCTGAAATGCATAACACTCACACCGTAGTTAATGAAATATGCCCAGTACCACCTTGTGCGGCAACGTTAAAAATTGCGCTGCACAGGCCCAAACAAAGTGGCTGTGTTGAAACAGACCTTTTGAGGAGCAACATCAACATTTAATGCTTCCGGATCATCAGATGAAGTTGAAGCATGCGGATCAACCAATGCAGGTATTTTTAGGAAGGCAAATACCACAGCTATCAACAATACCACAATGCCGATAGCTACATATAATGTTTTTACTGAAGTAAGATCTGTCGATTTAACCGTATCGCCGCTTAGCAGGAAGAATGCACCAATGGTTGGACCTATAATGGTTCCAACCGCGTTGAAGGTTTGCGCGAAGTTTACACGCAGGTCGCTTTTACGTTGGTCGCCCAATGCTGCCGCAAAAGGATGCGCAACCGTTTCAAGCGTCGCCATACCGCAACCTACGATAAATAAAGCTATCCTGAAAAAGGTGAACGAAGCCGCATTAGCTGCCGGTACAAATAAAAACAGACCGGCTGCGAACAGCACCAGTCCCAATATTACACCCGACTTATAACCATATTTCTTCATGAAAATACCGGCAGGTATACTCATGATAAAATAGGCGCCAAATACAGAAAACTGGATCAATCCTGATTGCGATATAGAAAGATTTAAAACGTTTTGAAAGTGTTTGTTCAATACATCACTCATAGAGTGCAGTACACCCCACATTAAAAATAACGAGGTCACAAAAATTAAGGTGACAACAAATTTCTTCTCGGTAAAAGCTGCTTTTTCCTGGCTCATTGGTTTAATAGGTTAAGGTAAAGGCATAACGGGATTAGCCCATCAGCATCGTATCCTAAATAATTATTGGTTAATTTGGTTTATATGTTTAATGCACTTGTATGTGTGCCTTACATCAACCAAAAAAAAAATTTTATTAATTATAACCTAATAAATACCGCATTTTATATTTTACACTTACAAATGTTACATTAGCGGCAATTACGCCCAACCAATGAAAAAATCCGCTTTTATTTTGCTGCTGTTTTATGCTTTTGCGGTTAGCAATTATGCCCTTGCACAAGCTGCCAAAAACTACCACCCGTTGGTATGTTGGATCTTGGCTTTACCTTACAGATAGAAAAGGGCAACCAGCAGTCCATTAACAAGGCGTGGGATTACACCCATACGGTAGCCTCGTTACAAGGCATAGTAAACCGCGCTATACCGCAACTTTATATCTTCCTGGTAAAAAATGGCAATGCCAATGTGGACCGCTACTGGTGGAACAAATACCGCGCACCCGGCAAATGGCTGGCTAAGCGCGATACCATTGTTTATAAAAATGTGGTTGATGTCATATCGGCCTATAAAAAGCAAATTAAGGGTGCTGTAGTTTACGATCCGAATGTGCAGGCCACCAGCAATGTAGCATCATCAATTGCCGGGGTGGAAGATTTGATAGTAGTACGTTATGATACCAACCCCGGCAGCCTTTATTCGCAAATAATTACCAACGGCCCTAAGGTGCCGGTTAAGCTAAGTTTAGTTAATAAAGATGGTTCGTCGTTATTTACCGGTAGGGGCATTATTCCCGGTACAACACGCGCATCAAGCGGATCAGCTAAAAACGACGCTTACTTATGGTTTTTGGAGAAATATATGAAAACCGGTAAAGTCAACACCAAATACGGCGCTTATTATATCGATCAGCAATGGTTAAAGAACCCTTTCCCGGCTAACCGTAATCATCATACTTTAACTAACCATGATTTTTTTATTAGTCGCAAGGGTTTCTTTTTCGATCTGAGCCCCGGGGCCGATGAAGCGGCGACCGATGATGTTACCCAAACACCCGGTACGGATGTTAACACTTTAAAGGAGCTGCTGCTCACCGCTTATAACCAAAACAAAGGCGGCTACGCTTATTTGGGTGGTTTCCCGCCGTGGGCATTTAAATATACCAAACATGCCAAAGGCACGCACGAAGATGTGGCTACCGAGTGGGAATACTCGCGCATTATAAGCGCCTATAACGCATTTAAAGATGCCGATGCTATTGGTTATGGCGCGTTGGCAAATGCTTCGTTCTGGCAGCATTTCCCGCTCAAAAAGAATATAAGCAGGACTGGGTAACCAAAGCCGAATTGCAAAAGAAAGGCTATTTAAACGCCGATGGCAAGATAGACTACAAGGGCCGCAACTTCGTGATATTTTATGTGGGCGATTATGATGCCTCGTCATGGGTATCGCAAACCACGCCTACTTTATGGGACGACCCCAACCGTGGTAAAGTACCCATGATGTGGTGCATAAGCCCGGTACTGGCCGAGCGTGTACCTATGGCTCTGGACTATCGCCGTGAGTCGGCTACGCCAAATGATTATTTCGCTGCCGCGGATAATGGCGCGGGTTATTTAATGCCGGGTATGTTGCAGGCCCCAAGGCCGCTATCGGGTTTGCCGGATGGGTTGAATGCCCGGGTGGCGCATAATAAACCTTACTATAAACAATGGGGATTGACTATAACCGGCTTTATAATTGACGGCCGTGCACCACCGCTTAACCAAAAAGGTCTGGACGCTTACGCGGCTTTTAGCCCCAACGGGATTGTGCCGCAAAAGGTGCCGCTTACTTCTCTGCATGGCGAGATGCCGGTTATGCGATCGGACGCTGATGTGAACGAGGACCCGGTTACAGCCGCCCGAATAATTTATGACCGGATCCAAAAGCGCAAGATCCCGTTCCACTGGTTCAGAAATATCCTGAAAAGCCCATCGTGGTATGTGCAGGTGGTGGCAGAACTGAAAAAGCTTGATCCTAAAATTGAGCTGTTAACCGCGCCCGATTTTTTGAGCTGTATCGCACTTATCTAAAAGAAAACCCCGAAGCTGCACAGGGGAAGATCAGGTAATAACATAGTACTAATAACCCGCACGTCATTGCGAGGAACGAAGCAATCTCTTCACCTGCTAATCACTTATTTGCATTTCGTTAATGAACGCGATGCGACGCTCATTGCCGCTAAGGCTAGTTACTTTACCTTAGATGCAAAGTAACCAAACATCAAGCCGGAAAAATCCTTCCACCCGCAAGGCCAAACACCCCGGCCCGCGTTTTCCGGCAGGCCTTTGCGCTCAGCATGGTGGCAATTTTTTTCTTCAACAAAATTTCAAATAAATTTTGAAAAGTAAAATCATTGCTTACATTTGTAGTGTACTATTTAACTAATACACTAAACCAATGATCGAATTATCACAACTAACATTTGGGTACGGCAAGCAAAAACTGTTTGATAACCTAACCCTGTCTCTAAAGCCGGGCCATATTTACGGGCTGCTGGGCATGAACGGCGCGGGTAAATCAACCCTGCTTAAAAACATTGCCGGGCTGGTTTTCCCGTGGTCGGGTACCTGTACGGTAAACGGGGTGAATGCCGCTAAGCGCCTGCCTTCATTTTTACAGGAACTGTTTTTTGTTCCGGAGGAGATCTACCTGCCTGCTATTACCGCAACTAAGTTTGCAGACAGCACCGGGCATTTCTATCCTAAATTCGACATTAATCAATTTATACAAATCCTTACTGATTTTGATGTCCCTGCCGACAGGCCGTTAACCAAACTATCCTACGGGCAGCAAAAAAAGGTGCTGATAGCATTTGCCCCGCCACCAATACATCCCTATTAATAATGGACGAGCCAACCAACGGACTGGATATCCCGTCGAAGGCCCAGTTCCGCAAAGTCGTAGCCTCGGCATTAACTGATGAGCGTTGCATTATTATCTCCACCCACCAGGTGCGTGATCTGGATAACTTGATAGATACCGTGGTGGTATTACACAACCAACAAATTGTGCTGGCGCAAAGCCTTGATGAAATTGCAGATAAGGTAAACTTTAGCCTTATCCCCACAAACAGCACCGATTATTTATATGCCGAGGAAAACATTGCAGGCTTAAATGCTATCACACAAAATACCGATGGCAGCTATACCAAAGTAGATATGGAACTGCTGTTTAATGCCATCTGTAGTAATAATAAAAGTTTATTAGACCTTCTGAACGCATCAAAATGATCAGGTCGCGCTTTTTTGGATAGCTGCTATCGCATTGGCCGCCGTACCGTTCATAACATTGGATATCCCCAAACATTATATCGATTGGACCCGCGAGGTACATGACGAAATAATACACACAGTTTATGATCATTACCAACTATCAGCCAGCGAAAAACTACCACGCTTGATAATATATTATACGCCAACAAAACCTTAATGGCCATGATGTATATTAAAAGCTTTGTTGGCGCCGCGCTATTATTTTTAAGCGTGTACTGTTTTGCCAGATATCGTAACCAACAAAAAATATCAGGCTGGCAAGTGGTAGGTATTACAGTTGTGTTACTTATATTTTCTGTCGGTATTAAAGTATACTCTGGACCAGCTTTGGCGGAAACGATAAAATCAAACTGTTAAGCCTTTCGCCGGCGGATACCTCTGTAACGGCTATCTATAATTCGCATTTTAAGGGCAAGGTATTGTATGTCGATTTTTGGGGTACTACCTGCGGGCCATGCCTTGAAGAGTTTAGAACCTTTACCAAACCTTTAAAGCAAACCCTTAATAACCGAAGCGATATTGCCTACCTGTACATATGCGGCGGACGTAAATTGATATGGAAACAGCAGTTACAAAAACTGGAGGTGGAAGGATCGCACATTTTTTTAAACGAAAAAGACTACGCTCATTTTTACCGGCAGGCTATAAAAGGTGATAAAGATACAACCGTAATGATGCCCCGATATTTAATTATAGACAAAGACGGCAAAATTGCAAACACAAATGCACCGCGGCCAAGTGAAAAAGATTCCTTAATAAATCAGCTTAATAAATACCGGCTATTAACTAAACTTAACCGTATTATGAACAACACATTTAACTTAAAACGCTTTTTACTATTGTTTAAAAAGCAAACAGCGGAACATCTCAAAGCTTATTTGCTATCAACAGCTGTTTTATTTGGCACGGTATTATTGCTGTTTGCATATGTTACATTTACAGAAAACGGACGGCTAACCGCTAATACCCAAACCGGGATTTTTGTATGGATCTTAATACTTAGCGGTAGCATATTTACCAGTTTATGTTTTAGCAGTCTGGGCAGTAAACAGGGTATATTGACCCTTACCTTACCCGCATCTCATTTGGAAAAGTTCCCGGTTCAGTGGGTATATTCCTTTGTAATATTTCAGATTGTTTTTATTGGCGTTTTTTTCTGGCCGATAGCATCATTTTTAGTTTGTTTCCTACAGGAACCGACTATGATGGAACTGTTGTACACAATAGAATTATCCGTCTTTTAGACAATGGTAACCGTAATGCTTTAACGGGGATGGGCTTTTATACCTTGTTTCATGCGCTTAGTTTATTTGGTGCAGTATTTTTTGAGAAACTGCATTTTATAAAAAGCACGTTTATATTCCTGCTGGGTTTATTGTTATTAATGATTATTAACCAGCCATTTTTAAATTACATATGCGGCAGAACTTTCTCGCATAGTTCACTTCCTTTTGCTTCTGCGAGTTTTACTGATCATGATTTTCATAACATATTCGTACGTATAGATGTAAGCGACAACACTATTAATATGGTATTAACTGCATTTGCAGTAGTGGTGATATTGCTTTGGACCGGCGCTTTTTTTTAAGTTAAAAGAAAAACAAGTTTAACGCCATGAATTTTAAAGACAAAGAGGCCATATACCTGCAGATAGCAGACTATGTGAGCGAACACATAAGCCTTGGCAAATGGCAGCCGGGCGAAAAGATACCGAGTGTGCGCGATTTAGCTACATCATTACAAGTTAACCCTAATACAGTAATGCGTACCTATGAACATTTACAGCAATTAGAAATTGTATTTAATAAGCGCGGCCTTGGTCTATTTGTAGGCGATGATGCGATAAACCGCATTCAAGCTATCCGTAAAGAACGTTTTATGCAGCAGGAACTGCCCGAATTTTTTAATAGCCTTTACCTGTTGGGTATTGGGCCGGAAGAGATATTGAAACATTACCAAGACTTTAAAAAAACTAAAAACCTGAACCATGAAAACAAGTAACAAGTTTCTTATTGCAGCAGCGTTAGTAATCGTTATTTCGCTGGCTGTACATGATTTTGCCTTGCAAGCTGCGTATTTAAAAACCAATTATAAAGACCGCTTTTACCGGATGGAACAACTGATTTTTACAGATTTTAACGCTATTGATCTTAAGCCCTCCGGTTATACGAATGTTACTATTGAGCGCGGACCTAAGTTTGCTGTTTGGGTGAATGACGTAGCAAAGAAAGAACTGTCCTTTAATAAAACCGACCATCTCTTAAATATAGCGGTTAAGGAGAAGACGGACTTTTACTCGACTAAAAACATTATCATTATTTGCCCTGATCTAAAAGCATGGTAGCACATGAAAGAACTAAGGATAGAGACTTCTCAAATATTGGCGATGTATACATCAGTGGTTTTAAACAAGATAGCCTGAATGTACAATCTGCCAAAGGCACTACTATTAGTTTAATTAACAACATCATCAATAAGCTAAACGCAGGTACCGATGTGAGTGGTGGCGTGATAAGTCTTCCATGGAACAGGATTACACAAAGTAATGTCAATATCCGCGGAGCAGGAACACTTCAATTACATGATAAAAATGGTCTTGGTAAAGCAACCTATAATTTATCACCTAGCGCTACGGTAACATTGAAAGGCGATGCATTAAGCTTATTCTCGCACCCATAGTTTTCATCCTAAATTCACTAAACCTTATCACTTTTATGGCGGGCACACAATGCCCACCTTTTTTAAGCCGTATGATTTTTTAAAAAACTAATATTTTTATTGCAATAGGTGTAACACACCAAAGTTTTGCGTGTCTTATTGCCGAAACCAAATGTTAAATAACGTTAAGAAATGTTAAAACCTTTCTACTACTAATTTTTTAGTTATAGATTTACCTCGACCTTACATCTATCTATGAAAATCACAATTCCCTCAATTGTAGTGCTCATGCTGTTTGCATTAACGGGATACGCACAGAACAATTATGCTGTTAAAGGCTCGGCTATTGATACGGCCGAGCAGAAAGCCTTACAGAACGCCTCTGTAATGGTATTAAATGCCAAAGATTCTATCCTGCAAAAATTTACCCGCGTTAAGGAAGACGGCACATTCGCCATTAATAACTTAAGCGCGGGTAAGTTTGTGCTGGTGATGTCGTACCCGGGCTATGCCGATTATACCGAAGATTTTAAGCTGGATGATAAAACCCAGTCGCATGATTTTGGTAAGGTAACGCTTACCCTTAAATCGCGGCTGTTAAAAGACGTTATTATTAAGGGACAGATCCGCGCCATAAAAATTAAAGGCGATACCACCGAATTTAATGCCAAAGCCTATGTGATACAGCCTAACGATAGGGTGGAGGATCTGATTAAACAGTTCCCCGGCATTGAGGTAGATAAAGACGGAAAAATAACCGCACAGGGCAAAACCGTTGAGAAGGTATTGGTTGATGGCGAAGAGTTTTTGGCGACGACCCAACCCCGGTTACCAAAAACCTGCGTGCCGATATGGTTGACAAAGTACAGCTGTACGACAAAAAAGCGACCAGGCTACCTTTACCGGCATTGATGACGGGCAGAAAACAAAAACACTAAACATTAAACTTAAAGAGGATAAAAAAGCGGCTACTTTGGCAAAGTAGATGCCGGGGTTGGTACACGTGATTTTTATTCGGGCACGGGCATGTATAACCGGTTTACGGCTAAACAAAAGTTCTCGGGCTATGGTATTGCCAGCAATACGGGCAAAACCGGCCTGGGTTGGCAGGACAGCCAAAAATATGGTAGCAGCAACAATGTCGAGGTAAATGATAACGGCGGGATCTCTTTTTATTTTAATGATGGCGATAATGGTCTTGATTCGTTTAACGGAAATTATGATGGCCGTGGCATACCTAAAGCCACCACCGGCGGTGTCCACTACGATGGTAAGTGGAACAAGGATAATGAAAGCATAAATGCCAACTACAAAATTGGCCGGTTAGATGTTAATGGTACCAGCAATAACCAAACCCAAAACAACTATCTGGGCGGCAGTCAGATCAATACCAACACCGATCAAAACTTTAATAACTCCATGTTCAGGCAAAAGCTTGACCTTACCTATTTAATTAAGTTTGATACTTTGTCCACCTTAAAAGTTTCGGTTGACGGCACTTACAAGCATGGTAAAACACTTACTGATTATTTATCCATAGGCCGCATTGGCCAGTTAGGTAACGATACGCTGCTAAACAGTAACAGCCGCCGTATTACTAACGATGAAGATACGCATCTATTTAACGCCAGCCTTTTCTATACCCATAAGTTCAGGAAAAAGGGCCGCACACTATCGGTATTGCTGAGCGAGTATGTTAACAATGTGGATAGCAAGGGTTACCTAAATTCGGAGGTTGATATTTATAATACCCAAACCGGCGCTGTAAAAAGTTCAACCCTTACTGATCAGTTAAAATCAAACACCATTAAAAATAACGTATTGAATAGCAACGTTACTTATACCGAGCCGCTTTCAAAAAAGGTATCGCTTATTTTTAATTACGGCATTAATATAAATAAGGGCACTGCAGATAAGCGCTCCTACAACAAACCTGCCGCTGGCAGCGATTATACGGTGCTGGTAGACTCGTTAAGTAATTTTTACAAACTCGACCAGATCTCGAACCAAATTGGCGCGGCCATTAATTTTAAAGGCAAAAAACAATCATTTAATATAGGCACCAAGGTATCTGATGTTTCTTTTAAGCAGGACAACCAGTTCTCCGGCGATATTTTTAAAAGGCACTTCATCAACTGGAACCCACAGGCTACTTACGAGTATAACTTCTCGCAGCAACGTTCCATCTATTTATATTATGGAGGATATACCAATCAACCATCTATTAACCAGATACAGCCGGTAAAAGAAAATACCGATCCGCTGAACGTGTTTGTAGGTAACCGTGGTCTTACCCCATCTTTCAGGAGTAACCTTAACATCTACTTTAATGACTATAAGGTGCTAACCAACCAATACGTATATTTTAGTATTGGCTATAATTTTACCTCAAATCAAATAGTTAATAATACCACTACTGATATTAAAACCGGTAAAAGCACCATCCAGTATATCAACCTTAAAGATAAAATGCCGGTTAGCTATTATGCTAATGGATCATTCGGGCGTAAAACAGGCATTTGGGGGTTAAGTATGGGCGTAAACGGAAACGCCAGTAGTAATACCAGCTACTCCTACACCAATGGGGTATTAAACAACGCTACAAGCGGTAATTACTCTGGAGGTATCAATATCAATAAGTACGAGAAAGACAAGTACGATTTTTATATCAGTGCGGGCCCGTCATACAATGTAAGCAAGTCATCGCTACAACAAGGCGCTAATAATAATGGCCGCGGATTTTATACCGGGGGCAATGTTAATATTTACCTGCCGGCCAAGTTTAGATTTTCAAGCGATGTTAACTATACCTATAGTGCGCCTACAGGTACGTTTAGCACAGACCTTAAGCGGACGTTGCTTAACGCCAGCATTAGCAAATCATTCTTTAAAGCTAACACGCTTAGGGCAACCATATCAGGTAATGATTTGTTGAACCAAAATGTAGGCTTTAACCGAAGTGCTTATGGCAACACGGTTTCGCAAAATACTTATACCACTATACAACGCTACTTTATGTTTGCTATAACCGGGATTTTAGCCAGATGGGCGGCCCAATGGCAAAAAAATAATCAGACTATGAAAAACAAATTATTTATAGCAACCTGCCTACTGCTTTTAACCGGCAACCTGGTATCGGCACAATATGTTACCCGCTTTGTAAAATCGGGCATTATTGATTTTAACAAGAGTACCAATGTATACGCCCTTATTAAACGAGAAATTGCCCTGAGTAAAGACGAAAACATTTTTAGCGCAAAAGCTTTCGAGGCTTATAAGAAAAACCACCCGCAGATCCAGATATCAAAAAGCACTTTAAAGTTTGGCGATAATAAAACCCTGTTTACGCCCGAAATTGACGAGGAGGATAATAACACTAATAATTGGTTTGATATGCCGATGTCGCAGCAGTTTAATACCACTTATACTGACAACAACACCAGCACTAAACTAAGCCAGAAAAAAGTGTTCGAGGAAACCTTTTTGGTGAAAGACAGCACCGCCAAAATTAAATGGAAAATAACCGGCGAAACCCGTGATATATTAGGCTATACCTGCCGCCGCGCCAACGGGCTGGTATTAGACTCGATTTACGTTGTTGCCTTCTACACCGACCAGATACCTGTAGTAGGCGGCCCCGAATCGTTCACAGGTTTGCCGGGTATGATATTACAGGTTGCCCTGCCGCACGAAAATGTTTCCTGGGTAGCCACAAAAGTAACCGACGTAACGGTGCCAGCCGCCACTATAATACCACCAAAAAAGGCAAACCGGTAACTAAAGAGCAGTTCCAGGCGACACTAAAAGGGGCTATGAAAAATTGGGGGTGTATGCACAGGCTTATTTGAAATCGTTGCAGTTATAGCCTCGCCCCAACCCCTCTCTAAAGGAGAGGGGCTTAAATAATTTTATTAAATTATTTGCATCGAAGTCCTCTCCTTTGGAGAGGGATTATTAGCCTATTATTTTATTTCAGTGTTAACGAGGGCTACGCCGTTTAGGGTGAGGCTAGCCTGCTCCCGGATATTTAATTATCGCTGTTAAAATCTATCAGCCTCTTACCTTTTATCAGCATTTTTATGCGCTGGCGTTTTAATGAGATCCGGGTGTGGGCAAATTCGCTCTTCTCTATATATCCGCCATAGGCGTTAATTATATCCTTGTAAGTTAATACGCCTATTACCCTGTCCTCCGCTAATACAGGCAAAATCTCCACACCGCTTTTTGACATTTGCTCAACCGCACGGCGCAGCGTATCAGTATTGCTAATTGCAATATTGGGCTTAGCACTTATAATACCTTGCAGCGTCGAATTTTCGTCGAGGTTGTTGTTATAGATATCGGTTAATTTTATAATACCGGCATAATCGCCCTGATTGTTTACTACTATAAAGTTGGTGTCTTTAATATTAGCCGAGCCTAACCAGCCGCGTATCTCTGATAGGGTGGTGTTTGCATTTATAACAGTTTCGGTGTCGCTTATTACTGCCGCTACACTTAGCTTTTGCAAAATATCGGGTTCGAACGAATCGGGTGTTGGAACACCGCGACGGGCTATCTTTTCGGTCATGATGGTATTTTCCATCAAAAAGAAAGAAACAATATAAGCACCCGTACAAGCGCCTAACAAAGGCAATAAAGCATGCGATTGCATGGTGGCCTCTAACGCGAAGACTATGCTGGTTAAATATGCCCTTGAGGCCCCGGCAAACATAGCCGACATGCCAATAAGCGCTGCTAACGGAATATTGATACCGGCTTCTGGGAAAACCTTTAATATAAACATCCCTATTACAGCGCCTGCCGCGCCACCCATAGTTAATAATGGTGCCAGTGTACCACCCGATGTGCCGCTGCCCAACGCTATGGCCCACGACAGGAATTTAAAAATGCATAAGCTCAGTACCAAAGTTAAGGGCCAGGTTCCTGATAGAATGCCGGTGATATTATCATAACCAACGCCAAGCGTATGCGGCGCGTAAAAGCCAATAGCACCTACGGCCAGTCCGCCCGGGGCAGGCCACCACATCCAGTGTATGGGTAGCTCTTCAAATAAATCCTCAACCCAATAAACTATTTTGGTGATGCCTAATGATAGGAAACCGATAAAGATCCCCATAAAGCTATAAATACCTAAGGCCAGGTTTGAAGGTATAGCCACATCAGGCATGGTAAATACCGGCCCCGACTCAAATAGCAAATGATGCCCCGCGGCACCGGTAATACAAGCCAATGCCACCGGTAATATAGATCGCGGCGAAAACTCGAACAACAGCAACTCGATAGCTAAAAATATGGCGGCAATGGGCGTACCAAATATAGCAGACATGCCCGCCGTTGCGCCGGCTGCCAAAATTATCTTCCGCTCATTAGCGGTAACTTTAAATAGCTGGCCTAAGGTAGACCCTAAGGCGCCGCCTGTTGCAATAATAGGGCCCTCGGCACCAAACGGCCCGCCGGTACCAATAGCAATGGCCGATGATATGGGTTTTAACAAAGTGATAGACGGTTTAATATTGCTTTCGTTAACCAATATTTGTTCCATAGCTTCGGGGATACCATGCCCGCGGATAGCTTTTGATCCATATAAAGCCATTAAGCCAACTATTATACCGCCCGCAGCGGGTATCAGTATAACCCGTGCTCCTAAATGATTGTTAGCAGGGCTGTTAAAGTCCAGGCTAAACGAGCCATAAAAGGAGATATTGGTAACCGTGGTTAATTAACGATACTAAAACCTTGGCTATTAAACTTATTGCTAAAGCTATTACAACCGCATAGATACAAATTGTTATCAGGCGGCCCTTTACAATAAAAGGGGCTTTTGCTTTGGCCGCGGCAGTTTCTAAATTGTTTAAAGAGGGCGAAATGGGGATGCCATTTTGGGTATTGGCTTTTTCATAATATAAAAGATAACTAAAATCGACAACGATAAGCGTTGTGTTTTTCAAATAAGTTGCAATTATATTATATATACAATATAAATGCTAATTTATTGTTTAATAAATTGCATTTTTATATGATTTAAATCATGTTTTATGTTAGCCGGTAATTTGTTGCATAACTGCGTTTACTATCCTGTCGCAGCGGGTAAGGTGAAACTCAAACAGTTCGGGAGAGCGGTAGTAATCTTTTAATTGGTCGCGAAGTAAATTTTTGGCACGCATAAGGCGGATCTTAACGTTTGATTCTTCAATATCCAGCACTTCCATAGTTTCCTGCGTGCTCATATCTTCTATCTCGCGCAATACAAATACGGTCCGGTATTTTTCTGGTAAAGCCGATATAGCGGTCTCCAATAATCCTTTTAGTTCTTTATTCATAACCTCATTTAATGGTGTATGTGTAACTATATCATTAATCCCTTTAGCATCAATTACTTTTTGCCTGTTCAGCATTTTCTTTTTGCGGAGGATGCATTCATTGATCAATATGCGGGTTATCCAGGTGCTAAATTTTGCCTCTTTATTAAATTTTGCCAGGTTGCGGTAAGCATATATATAGGTGTTTTGCATAATATCCTCGGCCTCCATATCATCATTAATAAACGACATACTGATGCGGAACATACGTGCGTTTAACCGGCGCATTAACGCTTCATACAGGTATACTTGTCCATTTATCACACGTTCTACAAGGTCCTCATCGCTTAAAGAGTCGGTATTGATCATTGACTTTATATTCATTTAATACTTTATATCACCTTATAGAGTTAAGCTACACCCAAAGGGTTACATTTTACTTTTGTAACCCTTTTTAAACAGCCTGTCTCTAATTAATAAATTTAATCTTAAAAAGTCATGGACGAAAAAAAAATCACACAGGTACAAACGTTACTAAAATTGACGTATGGCCTTATTCCAATTGTAGCAGGTGCCGATAAATTTACCAATTTGCTTACAGACTGGGCGCAATACCTGCACCCGGGATTAGCGGCTATGTTGCCTTTTAGCACCCACGTGTTTATGATGATAGTAGGTGTTATTGAAATTATTGCCGGCGCATTGGTATTAATTAACCCTGCAAAGGCAGGCTACCTGGTATCGGCGTGGTTAGTGTTAATTGCCTTAAACCTGCTGGCCGGCGGTAAATTTATTGATGTTGCTGTACGCGATATTGTAATGGCAATTGGCGCATATTCGCTTGCCCAAATATCGGCAGCTATAAAAAGGCCTTCTTTATAATATATAATACCCCCGGTTTGTAGCCTCTGTTCGTTCCTGAAAACGAATGGGGGCTTTTTATTTACAGACGAATAAGTCATTGTTTGGAACGGTGAAAAAAGATACTTTTATCTAACCTATGTCACCAAAATGAAACCCCTATATCGTCTGCTTTTTATTTTCATCCTTTTAGTTAATGTAAAGGTATTTGCTCAAGGCCGTTACACTGTAGCTGGTATTGTTACTGATGAAAGCGGGGTTATTCAAAAGGGCGCGACCGTATTTATCAGTGGGTCCAAAAAAATAACAACCAGCGATGATGCTGGCCAATTTGAGTTTAATGATATCGATGCCGGTACCTATCAGCTATCAGTAAAGTTATTGGGCTTTTATCCTTTTACAGAAAATATCCAGTGCATGACAAGACGGTTAAGGTTAATGTCAGGCTAAAGGTAAAAACTGTGGTACTTAACCAGGTTGTAATAGGCAGGGGCGATAACTGGGAGGCAAACTACGCCATTTTTAAAGATCAGTTTTTAGGGACATCAGACAATGCCAAACAATGTATTATAACTAACCCTAAGGTGCTGTTTTTTGGCAGTGCAAGTAAAAATGTATTAACTGCGGAAGCCGATGAGTTCCCGGTAATTGAAAACAATAAATTAGGCTACAGGATCCGTTACCTGCTTAAAAATTTTGAATTTATTAAAAACATTTTACGCACCAAATATGACGGTGACACCAATTTTGAAGAAATGGATGGTACGCCAGAAATGAAAGCAAAATGGGCAAAAAACAGGGCAGATGCATACAACGGATCCTTGATGCACTATTTACGATCGGTTTACAATAACACCGCGTTAAACGAAGGCTTCATAACCCATCAACTTAAGTTACAACAAAAAGGTATTGGGAAAATATTAGTTGCAGATTCCAGCTTGTTAGAAACAAACACTTTAGTTACACCTATTGATACTTCATTTATTTCTTTAAAATTTACATCAATACTTATTGATTACGATCCGGTAAAAGCTGCTCAAATAAGAAGGGTATTGATACTTTGGCTAACACTACCCAAAGTATTTGGCGTACTATGGAAAATAAAGGCTCTATTTTAAACTTGTTTTTAGATAAGGCCATTGTTGACCGGAAAGGCAGTTATACAGATTACCGCACGTTTTTGATCCAGGGAAATTGGGGCCGGCGAAGAATTGGCGATCAGTTGCCTTTTGAATACCAACTCCCACTTGTAACAGAGTAATTTTAAATGTATTTTTAGCTAAACCTATTACCCCCTCATAAATGAATTTTATACGTTACTGCCTTTTTGCTGTTTTTACGCTATTGCTATCTCTTAATGCAGCTGCCCGGGGGCATTATAATGTTATGGGTACGGTTACTGACGAAAAAGGCCAGCTCCTGACAAGCGCTACCGTGTTTATAAGCGGGTCTGAAAAAATAACCATGACCAATGAGCGCGGCGAGTTTATATTTCACAATCTTGATCCCGGCGCTTTCCAGTTAACAGTAACCATGCTGGGCTTTACACCAGATGTACGTAGCCTGGTTATTCAAACAACCTCTCCCAACTTAAAAGTGGTACTAAAGCCTACTGCTATAGCACTTAATGAAGTTAAAATCCCGGCCGGCAACACCCTCGAAGATTACTACCAGTTATTTAAAGCACAATTTTTAGGGATCTCGCCAAACGGGTTGGATTGCGAGATAACCAACCGCGATGTTATCAAACTAAATTACGATCAGAAGAAGGGTATATTAACTGCAAGCGCCAATGATTTTTTGGTTATCCAAAACAAGCGCACGGGATATAAAGTGCGGTACCTGCTTAGGGGTTCACCTACAACGCCATAACAAACTCTGCTATTTATGATGGCGATATCAATTTTGAAGAATTGGACGGCACAGCAAAAATGAAGAAAACATGGGAAAAGAACCGGCTGGAAACCTATAAAGGTTCTTTTATGCATTACCTGCGGTCGGTTTATGCAAACGCTGTTACAAGTGAAGGCTTTATTACCAATCAGCTATTTTCGGCACACAATATTAAAAACGATCCTGTAAGTTTAGACAAGATAGCGATAGACCCGCGGCCTTTAAGGTATGATACATTGGCTACAGTTATTGATACATCGTTCATCTCCTTAAAGTCACCTGATTTTTATTTGACTTACGACCCTAAAAAGCTAACGCCAAGCCTAAAAAGTCCCCTAAGAAAAATAAAGTATACACTGAACTGGATTATAATGGTTCAATTATACGAATGCCTTTTAAAGAAGCGATAATTGACCGTAAAGGCAGCTACACAGATTACCGCGCTTTTTATATCCACGGCAACCTGGCCCGGCGCAGGGTAGGTGATCAACTGCCGTTTGAGTATCAGCCGCCTGTTGTAAAGCATTGAAATTTTACCGCCATATGTTGCATACCTTCAAACATTAAAGATATTTTTGAGGTAATAGTTAAACAACCATGTTATCAGAACCAACCTATATAGCTGCCCGGATGGTAGCCGTAACCATTGAAGCGCACTTTTGCAAGCATTTACTGGAGGCAAAGCAGCACGGAGCAACTGATTTGGCCGACGAGCCGCAGGCTGCTATTGTGGAGTCGATAATTGACGTAGCGTTTTGGGCGAGCTTGCGTAAAGAAGAAGGGCACCCGCCTAAAATATCAATAGCATTGCTACCGCCTGATCAGGCCAGTCAGCCGTTGGTGTTTGGTAACCGCATCCGCCTTACACCCCATAACCTAACCAAACTGGCCCCGGCTGTTGAAAGCCCCGGTATACACTTAGGTGTGTGGTATGAAAACGATGAACTTTATGTATGGGGCACCACACTGGCTATTCCGGGTATTTGCTTTGTACTGGAAGTTGTAGAGCCGGGTTTACTGGTGATTAAGCATAGCCGCATTGATGGGTTTGGCAAGTTTGTAAACATTGCCGTACTAAAAGGCGATGAGATAAAGATAATTGACGAACACAACACTGGCATGAAGGATTGCCCCGCACTGTATGATACCATGCAGGGTATGATCATGCCATCGGCCGATGGAGGCGTAAATATAATGGTTGAGCTGGCATCGTCAATGCGTACCCATGGCCGGGGTGGCTGGTGCTAATAGTGCCAGAGTATTCTGATAGCTGGAAGGAATCTATTATTCATCCCATGAACTACCCGGTAGTACCAACTTTTACGGGTATTGCCAAGCTATTGAAACAGGATAAATGTGATCGCTCAAAAGTAGACTGGCAGGAAGCTTTGCTTCGGTCGATAGATATTGTAGGTGGCTTTACCGCTGTTGATGGTGCAACCATTATTAACCGCAATTACGAGTTATTGGCCTTCGGTGCTAAGATAGCCCGCTCGGGCATGAGCCTGCCGGTAGACCAGATTATTACTACCGAACCGGTTATGGATGGTGTACCCAGATTGATGCACCCCGGCCAAAACGGTGGTACACGCCACCGGCAGCTGCACAGTTTATATTTGACCAGCGCGACGCGATTGCCTTAGTAGCATCGCAGGACGGTAGGTTTACCATTTTTGCATGGTCGCCAAAGTTAGAGATGGTACATGCACATAGGATTGATATATTGTTGTTATAGTAATAAAAGGGCTGTCACCCTGAGCTTGTCGAAGGGCGAGCGATGGCCTTAGCCCGCTATGCTTCGACGGGCTCAGCATGACAGCCAACTGAACTACTTAGTTTTCTCCGGGTAACCCGGTAACCCTGTACCTGTAATATGCGTCCAGCCTTTGCCAAAGTTTTCTCTTGCAAATGATGGCACATCAGCAGGGAGTGTCTCTAAGCCCGAATGGGTTAACTTTAAACGGGTTTTATCACCTTCATCAAAAAGCTCCCGGGTTACCAATGTGTCGCCGGGATAATCTTCATATCGCCGGTATGTGCAAGTTTCTTTAAAGGTATTACTTCGGTAATCTCACATATGTGCCAAAAGCTTACGCCCTTGTCCTTACCCTCAAAGCGGAAAGTAAACCCAACCTCGGGTTTAAAATCCTCCAGCTTAAAATACCATTCCTTCATTTTATCATTGTCGGTAATGGCCTGCCATACCTTTTCTACTGGCGAGTCATAGGTTTGCTCAATTACAAATGGTTGTGTATTCATAATTCTGATTGTTGATAGTTATTATTTCTGTTGATCTTGTTGTTTCTCTTTTTCCAAAAAGTTGCCCAAAGCATCCAGTTTGGTGGTCCAGAATTTCTGGTAGCGGGCGGTCCAGTCCGCCACTTGTTTAAGCTTGCCAAAGTCGGCGTGGCAATAGCGCTCACGGCCCTGTTGGGTTATTGTAACCAGGCCACACTCGGTCAATATCTTCATGTGCTTGGATATGGCCGGGCGACTGATAGCAAACTGATCTGCCACGTTATTTAAGTTTAATGATTTATGCGCCAGCATCCCTATGATCTCTCTGCGGGTTGGGTCGGCAATGGCCGGAATACGTCTCGTCTCATATAAAAACCGGTATAATAAGTAACCGTTCGGTTACAAATATATAAGTAACCAATTGGTTACGCAAATTTATCTTAAAAAAATGCCCTTTACATCAGCAAAGGGCATAAACTATAAACAGGAATAATTATTAGAACTTATAGGTTAATGTTGTTAAAAATTGCCTTGGGGCTATTGGGGTAATGCTATAATTATCGTGAATCAAATAGTTTAATGTATTGGTTACGTTATTAAGCCCTGCCAGTAAGGACACCTTTTTGTAGGTATACCCCGCGGTAAGATTAAGCGTAGCAAAACCACCAATAGGCAATAAACGGCTAAAAGCCTGTGTTTGGCCAACTGTATTATTGTAACCGCCCGGCGCGAGCCTGTGTAAAACGCTGATGCACCAACCTTAAAACCGCGCAGTGTATTTGCGCTAAACGTATAAAATATTGATGCATTGGCCGTATTACGCGGATTAATTACTATTTGCTCACCCTCGATACTTGAGCCTTTTAACCCTGATGTTTTAGTATAACGCATAAAGTTATAGGCATAGCCTACTATAAAATAAAGATTGGGTGATAAATACCCGTTTACATCCACTTCTAAACCATCGCTGGTTGTTTGGCCGTTAAATTGTTTTTTGGTAGCGTCGCTGTTAGGGGTTGCGCCGTCAGCTAAAAATGGTGCTGTTACTGCAAGGTCATTATTTATAATACGGTAAATGCTAAAGTTAGCTGACAGCTTTCCATCCAAAAATTCATTTTTTATACCTGCTTCATACTGGTCTACAATTGATGGCTTTAAACCCCGGCCGGTATAGATGTCGGTGCCGCTATTTACCCGAAATTGTTGCTGTAAGTAGCATACAACGATGTGGTTTTAACCGGTTGATAAATCAGCGCCAGCTTTGGTGAAAATGCGCGGTCATACCTGGTAATTGCTGTACCGTTGGTTGTGGTTTGCCGTAAAAGGTTTTGTATAGATGTTTGATAGGTTTGCTGCCATGACCACCGGATGCCGGCCAATACCTTCAGTTTATCGGTAATACTGATCAGATCTTGCACGTAAACACCAACACGATAAACAGGAGCTGTAGTTAAAGTAGTATCAACAGCATTTGGAATATCCGTGCGCTGTACATATTTGGACAAATCGATAATGTTTATTTTATCATAAACATAACTGCTGATAGGTGTAGCACCATTGTTGATTCCGAAGGCATTGCTTTTGCTTAAAATCTTAACGCCATCAACACCGGCCAGTATTTGATGATCTATTGATCCGGTATTAAATTTACCTTTTAAGTTAATTTGTGCGGTATAGTTGTTTTCGTTTGTATGAGCCCCGGCTAAACCGCGGTTCCATTCGCCCGCAGCGTTTATTGTATTAGGCAAGCTCGATCCATAGGAATCGATGTCAGCAGTTTGTAGAGATACAATACCATTTATATTCCAATCTTCGTCGAATTTATGGTTTAAGGTAGCTGTTGCTGAATATTGTTTTACGTTATTATACGCCCAGTTGGTGTTAATGTATTGCGAACGCGGGATCTGGGTAGGTATT